>DNIP01000026.1:1068-3044 GCA_003499325.1 Oscillospiraceae bacterium | reverse complement strand
CATGTCGCTCAGCCGATGCTCGGCAAACCGAAAGAGGAAAAGAAAGATGAAGGATGATATTATCAGGCTTGACCTGTCAGAGTTTGACAAGTGTGGTAATATTTGGGATATGCACAAGCAAGGTGAGCTTGCCGCGCAGTTTCTCAGGGAAATGCGTGAGGGAATCCGTACAACCTACATCTATCGGATCGACGGCGACTATATCGGAGAGATCTCCATCGTTACCGACGCCGATGATCCGCAGTATACCATCCCCGACAGGCGATTGTATGTTTCGCGCCTGATCGTGAAGGACGAATATCGCAGACAGGGGATCGGCAAAAAGCTCGTGGATTTCATCATCCGCAAGGCACAGCAAGAGGGCTATCGCGAGCTGTCCGTCGGCGTGGATTTAGATAATGATCCTGCATTGCGATTGTATGTTCAGATGGGCTTTGACAGGATCGTTCACGTTGGGGAGGATGAATACGGCAGATTTCTTAAGCTGATCAAAGAGCTGTAGAAGCAAATCATCACCATGATATTACATAAAAAGACAGGCGCTCTGTCTTTTGAAAACGGTGCAGAAAAGCCGCGATAACAGGCGGGTTTTCTTGACTTTGCACATGTGCTTTGTTACAATGAAAATATGAAAACTGTTTTGATAAAAGAGGACATCATTTCACGCAATAATGAGCGTGCGAAGGAAGTCCGCGCCTTAACAAAAGAAAAGAAGATTTTTTACATTAACGTGATGTCGTCGCCCGGCGGCGGCAAGACCACCTTGCTCACAAAGCTGATTCCCGCATTGGGCAGCGGCCTGCGTATCGGCGTGATCGAGGCGGATATCGACTCCGACAAGGACGCGGTCACGATCGAAAATGCGACGGGTGCGCGCACCATCCAAATGCACACGGGCGGCGCCTGTCACATCACCTGTCAGATGAGCTTGGAGGCGCTCCTTTCGCTCGGTGTTGACGGGCTCGACGTGATCTTCCTCGAGAACATCGGCAACCTCGTCTGCCCCGCTGAATTCGACACGGGCGCCGACATGAATCTGGTGCAGTTGAGCGTGCCCGAGGGGGACGATAAGCCCCTGAAATATCCCTTGATGTTCGAGGTAGCCTCCGCCGTAGCGGTCACCAAGCTCGACGTCGCGCCGATCTTCGACTTTGACCGCGACAAGGCGGTACAGAACATCCGTAAGCGCAATGAAGACGCGGATGTGTTCTTCGTGTGCGCCAATACAGGCGAGGGTATCCGTGAATTGGCGGACTATCTGCTGAAAAAGATCAGAGAATCAAAGAAGTAAACAGGGGGATATGATGCAAAAAGTCAGAACCATTCTGTTATCAAAAAGTGTATTTGAGGACAATGACCGCGCCGCGGACGCCCTGCGCGATCGTCTGCGTGAAAAGGGCGTGTGCCTTGTCAACGTGATGTCCTCGCCCGGCAGCGGAAAAACGACGCTTCTCGTATCGCTGATCAAAAGGCTATCCCGGCAATACCGCGTCGGCGTGATGGAGGCGGATATCGACTCCGATGTGGACGCACTTACGGTAGCGCGTGAGGCGGGCTGCCGCTCCGTCCAGCTCCATACGGACGGTATGTGCCATCTTGACGCGGGCATGACCGAGCAGGGGCTCAGGGAGCTCGGCGACGGGCTCGACCTGATCTTTCTCGAGAACGTCGGCAACCTTGTCTGTCCCGCGGAATACGACACCGGCGCGACCTATAACGTCGTCATCCTGTCCGTCCCCGAGGGCACCGACAAGCCGCTGAAATATCCGTTGGTGTTCGAGAACGCCGATCTGGTCATCATCAGCAAGATCGACGCGCTGCCGTATTTCGATTTTGATATCGAGGAATGTAAAAGGAACGTCGGCACAAGGAACGGCGGGGTCGAGGTGATCCCCGTTTCTGCCAAGACCGGTGAGAATATGGAGCAACTGGAAAACTGGTTTATCAATAAGTTATACTAATCCTTGATAAAAAGA
>DNIP01000026.1:0-895 GCA_003499325.1 Oscillospiraceae bacterium | reverse complement strand
GGTTTTTATTAAGGATTAGTATTAAATGAGGGTTAAGTTATGCCGAAACAAAATGAATTCGTTATCAGCAAGTATCAGAACGAAAAGGATTTTCAGAAGAATTATGCCAAGCTCGGCAAGAAGATCACGGACGTCGTCAAGCACAAGCTCGGCGGCGTGACCGCGAACGATCCCGAGTACTGGGGTCTCAGAGAGATGCTCACCCCCGAGATGGTCGATATGCTCAACAAGATGAAGGTGCGCCGGCACTACACGCTCGACGATCTCATCAAGCTGCATAAGGGCGTTGATCCCAAGCACATCGAAGAGGTCTATGAGCAGATGTCCGTCATCGGCATCATCGAGTACGATTACGGCGACAACTATACCCATAATCTCAAGGACGATCATCCGATCCCGAACGCGCCGAAGATCAAGCGCTATAAGCTGTCGTTTTTCGTCCCCGGCAGCGCGGAGCTGTTCAACTCCTCTGTCGACAGGATCGAGAAGAATCCCGCCGTCACCTCGTTCTTTGAGCGCATGACCTTCATCCCGCTCGCGGGCATCACCCAGATGGTCGCCCCCGGCGGTATGGGCATCGGCATGCACGTTATCCCGGTCGAAAAGGCCATCGACGCTCAGCAGGAGTCGATCTCACTCGAAAAGATCTCCTACTGGCTCGATAAATACGAGGGTCACATCGCCGCGGGTATCTGCTCGTGCCGCGCTTCCCGCGCCGTGCTCGGCGACGGCTGTACGGACGACGTGAACGACTGGTGCGTCCAGCTCGGCGATATGGCGGATTATACCGTCGAGACCAACCGCGCGCATTACATTACCAAGGAGCGCGCGCTGGAGATTTTCGAGCTTGCCGAAAAGAACGGCTATGTTCACCAGATCACTAACATCGACGGCG
>DNIP01000149.1:2990-4961 GCA_003499325.1 Oscillospiraceae bacterium | reverse complement strand
CTTCATCACATGGATATCGCCGTCATCCGTGCGGGACAGCCTGCGGTTCTTCTCGCCGCGCACCGTATCTCCGATATAGTCCGTGCGGACGTCCTTGACAAAGGCGCATTTATCCTTGGGATCCATGGTCAGGGTGACGTTGAATTCAGCGTCGTTGGTCAGATACTCATGATCAATACTGATCGTGCAGCTCGACTGACCCGCCGCAAAGCTCTTTTCATAGGTTTTACCCTTGACGCTGACAGTCAGCTTGCCGCTGTTTTGCGCGCCGCCGCTCTTATCCGCGTCATCATACAGCTTGTATTCGATATCCAGCTTCCGCTTCTTAAAGCGGGCGTAGTAGACGTTACGCCCTTCCTTCGACGCGGAGGCATCAGACTGATCGGTCAGCTCGGAGCCGTCGTTATGATACCAGCCGACAAACTCATAGCCGTTTTTCTCATACGCCGAGAAGGTAAAGGAATCGGAGGCGTTCTCGTAATCGACGGCGTGCGTCGGCGTGCAGCTGAGCCAGCTTGTGTAGTCAGTGAAGGCGACAGAGCATTTGCAGTGGGCGCCTGTACCGACCTCGGAATAGGTATCGGTCACATAGTTCTTTCCGTCGTCGGAATACTGGATCATCAGCTCAGCGACTGCGATCTTCTCCTTCTTTTCCTCTTTCTTACCGCAGCGGGTACAAGTCCGTTCCAGAGTCACGGTCATGGTGGTATCGTCGATCTCACTGACCTGCCAGTTCGACCAGATGTGACCCAAGGCGTCGATCTCACCGGTGTCAAAGACTCTGCCGCATTTATAACAGACGATCTCGTAGACGCCCTTGTCCTCGCAGGTAGGCGTTTTTGTAGTGACCTTGGTCTTGATGTGATCACATTCGTTTTTGCCGGACGAGTCCTCTGAGAACTTAACGCCGATCGCGGTAAAAGCTATGGCAAATAAGGCAAACGATGCGCCGAGCACTGCTTCAACGTTTTGAGAGGAAACCGCGACGCCGGCGGCAGCTCCGAGTTGTAAGACCTCCTCCGCCATTGCAGACGCCATGAGATTCGCTAACGCAGACACATCGGATTGCGAGGCGCAATTAGCGGCGTCCTTCGACCAGCTGTCCTGATCGAATCTTACATATTTATTTCCGTCGGGTGCTTCAATAAGCCTGGTGTCGCAGTTTTTGCACTCCTTTAGGATGTATTTTTTACCCGATGAGCCGTTGGAGTTCAGATCGAAATGAGAGTGCGCGGAGGATTGAAGGTCGTCCTCTTTCAATTCCTCATAGTCAACCTCACGCGCTGTCCAAATATGACTGCCTCTGCACGGCACTCTTTCGTCGCGCTTTGTATGGCAAAGCGTGCAGGTGTACCGCTTCAGACCGTCCTTCATACAATGAGCCTGCAGCAGGGTTTTGCCGCTGTCATAGGTATGCTCTGTCACGGAGACATGGATCGTTTGGACGTCGGTAAAGTCGCTTTCACCGAACGTGACCTTGGCGGTGTATTTATTATCGCCCGGCTCTGTGCAGATATGATCGATCAGCTCACAGGTAACCGCGGCGGTTCTTGTTTCTTCATGTTGGCAGACAGAGCAGGTGAACTTTGCGCTCGCGCCTTTGTGATCGTCAGTCCATGTCCAGGCAGGATCGCCGTAGGCATGCTCATGAGTTGCGAACAGGGTTTTATTGTTGATGGCGGTGTTATCCTCGATCGCGCCGGCTTCATAGCGGTGATCCGCGCTGTCGATAAACGGCTTTTTCATCTCGACCGATCCGCTGTAGCTATTCGCGTATATGCTGTCAGCGGTATCCGTCCAGCTGAGCGTTATCTTGCCGCCTGCGGAATGGACGCCCGCCGACTTGCCTTTCGCGGACACGGTACCGCCGTTGACCGCGATATTGCCTGACGCGCCGATCGCGTAATCGGCGTTTGTATCGACCGCCACATCGCCGCCGTTGACGGTGAGCGTATCAAAGGACATTAAAGC
>DNIP01000149.1:0-2882 GCA_003499325.1 Oscillospiraceae bacterium | reverse complement strand
AATATAGCGCAATAGATGATAAAGGTTTTTATTAAGGATTAGTATTACATACAAAACAAAGGGCTATCGCGATTCTTAGTGCGATAGCCCCTTATATGAATGATGATGATTGATTATGCCGCGTCGGTGAGCTTGAGATCCTTGACCTTTCTCGTACCAAATGCGGTGATCGCAGCGGTGAAGGCCGCCGTGATCAATGCGCTGATCGCCCATCCTAACCAGTACGGCGTTCTGACGAACTGGGCGTGCGGCATTTCAATAAACCTTATGACGATATAGCCCATCAACGCGCCTATGCCGATACCGAGCAGGATGCCGATCACCGAGGTGATGATCGTCTCGGTATTCAGATAGCGCTTGACCTCCTTGACGGTGAAGCCGTTGACACGCATGATCGTCAGCTCGCGCGTCTTCTGATTGACGTACATCTTCGTGATGTTGAGCAGGATGAAGTATGCCATCAGACCCGCGATGACCAGCAGGAGGATCGCGACGCGGTTGAATACGTTGGTCACCAGCTCCAGCTTGCCTTTTTCATCAGCGGCGGGAGACATGCTCTCATAGCCCTTGACCTGATCGAGCTTCTCGACCAGCTTCTCCTTATCGGCGCCGTTGAGATAGAGGAAATAGGTGTTCATCTCGGGTTTTTCGCCGAAATACTTCTCGTAGGACGCTTCATTCATGATCATGTTGCGTCCCATGTAGTTGTTGAACACGCCCGCGACGCGCACCTCATTCGGCGCCATGGTGCCGTCGTAGATGACGATAGTGTCGCCCTCGTTCTTGCCCGAGGTCTCGGTGGTTCTGCTCTGAATGAATACGCCGTCCGCGTCGGCAGGAAGCTTCTGATCCGACTTCCATGTCTTGAAGTTGTAGAAGTCGGAGAGCGCCTCCATATCGCCGCAGATCAGGTCGGTGTACTCTACGTCGCTGCCCGCCTTGAACGCGCGCAGACCCGACTGCGCCTTAACGTAGGTAGCGCCGGCGTCGTCGAGGATCGCTTCGATCTCCTTCTCGACGCTGTCAGAGGCGGCGGCGTTAAAGGACAGTCTTTCATCATATTTCACGATCTCGCCGTACTGCTTATCAGCAACGCTGCTGACGCTGCCGCGCAGGGTGAAGCCGATCACCAGCAGCGCACAGCATCCCGCGACGCTGACGGTCGTGACGATGACGCGCGCCAGATCGGAGCGCATATTGCGGAGGATCAGCCTGGAGTACAGGCTTGTGCCGCTCTTGGAGGCCTTGGAGGTTTTCCACGCCTTGGGCTGCTTTTCCCGCATCAGATCCATTGCGGTGGAGCGCATCAGACTCATGCAGGAGATCGTGACCGCGACGATGGCGAGCACGATCGCCAGTCCGACGGCGATCGCGGAGGTGGCCGCCAGAATACCCGGCGGGATCGCTCCGATGACATACATATTGCTGTAGGATTTGAGCACCACGCCTTGGATAACAAAGTAGCCCGCGAGAATACCGATCAGAGCGCCGACGATGGTCGCGCTGATACCGAATACAAGGTATTTTCCGAGGATCTCACTGTTGAAGAAGCCGAGCGCCTTGACGGTGCCGACCAGCTTCCTCTGCTCGTCAACGATACGCTTGATCGTCGTGTAGATGACGAGCGCCGCGATGACGACAAAGAACAGTGAGAAGGTGACGCTCAGATTGGAGATGCTCTTTGCCGAGAGCGACAGGTGCATATAGCCGCCGTTTGAGCCTACGTCAAAGACAAACCAGCTGCAATCCTTGAGCTCGGAGAGCGCCTTTTTGGCGTCCTCCAGCTTATCGACGCCCTTATCATACTCTTCTAGGCCGTCCTTGTACTCCTTCTCCTTATCGGAGAGGGTATCCTTGCCCTTTTCGAGCTCCTTGACGCCGTCGTCATATTTCTGCTTGTTCGTGTTATAGGTGGCGACGCCCTGATCATACTGTGCCTTGCCGCTGTTGTATTCCGCAAGACCCGCCTCATACTGAGAGAGTCCGGAGTAATACTCGGCGGTACCCGCCTCATACTGCGCCATGCCGTTCTCGTACTGCGCTACGGCGCTGTCATACTTCTCCTTGCTGCCGTTGTACTGGGACAAAGCGGCGTCATACTTGGCCTTGCCCTGATCAAACTCCTGCTTGCCCTCGTTATACGCGGCTAAGCCCTCCTGATAGAGCTCCTCAGCCGCCGCTACGATCGCTTCATACGCTTCGAGCTCCTCGGGAGTCAGCTCGGCGATCTCCTCGGGGGAAAGGCTCTTCGCTTCGGCAAGCGCCTGCTCAGCGGCGTCGAGCACTTCCTTGGCATAGCTGAGCTCCTCCTCGGCGGCGTCGAGCTTTTCCTTATTGGCGTCGAGCTCGGATTTAGCCGCGTCGAGCTTTTGCTTATTGGTATCGAGCTCCGCCTTTGCGGCAGTGAGCTTTTGATCGGAGGCGTAGAGCTCAGCCTCCGCCGCGTCCAGCTTATCTCTGGAGCTGCTCAGCGTAGCTTGGGCGCTGTCCAGCTGAGACTTGGAGCTGTCCAGCGTCTGCTTGCCGCTGTCAAGCTGACTCTTCGCGTCCTTGAGCTTATCCTCATTCTCGGCGATGGTGTCCTTGCCCTCGTCAAGCGCGGTCTTGCCGTCGTCCAGCTTTTCCTTCGCTTCATCGAGCTTCTTCTGACCGTCGTCGATCTCTGTCTGATACTTATCCTTGATCTCTGCGGTACGCAGCGCCGAGCGCTCGTCGGCGATCGCGTCAAGACGCGCCTTCGCGGCGTCCGTTTTCTTCTTATACTCGTCGCTGAAGCGGCTCATGCCCTCGGTGGATTTGAGCGCGACCTCGGCACGCATATAGCAGCCGTCGAGCTGTTCATCGTCGAACGCGTCGGGCGTGACCAGAATATAGCGGTTGCC
>DNIP01000070.1 GCA_003499325.1 Oscillospiraceae bacterium | reverse complement strand
CTCCGACAACGAGATCGAGGTCAAGGCGACAGCCAAGCTGCCCGTCGGCACCCTGCAAACCTTCCTCGACGGCTACATGAAGGAGCACCCCGAGGTCAAGATCGACTACATTCACGGCGAGGACGTCGTCGAGAACCTGTGCAAGCAGGAGAATACCCTCGGCTTCATCTTTGAGGGCATGGGCAAGGACGAGCTGTTCCCCGCGATCACCGCGGACGGTTCCCTCCCCCGCAAGACCTTCTCGATGGGTCACGCCGCCGACAAGAGATATTATATCGAGGCAAGAAAGATCAAATAAAAGAATTGTTGAGATTGCCACAACCCCTAATGAGGTTTCGCAATGACACGAAAAAAGAACGCAGTTGGGTTAAACTCAACTGCGTTCATATTATATATGGAATAATCGGAAAAACTCGTCTGTCGGATCATAGGAAAAGCGCAGCGCCTCACCCGTGACGGGGTGGGAGAAGTTCAGCCTTGCCGCACAGAGCTGGATGTGGTTGGCGGGGAGATGACTGCCGTAGCGACGGTCGCCGACTAACGGCATCTTCCGTGACGCGAACTGCACACGGATCTGGTGCGTTCTGCCGGTCAGCAAGCGGATTTTCAACAGAGAAAGCCGCTTGCCCTCATGCTCGATCGTTTGCAGTACCTGATATTGCAAACGCGCCTGCTTGACGCCCCTGCGCTCACGCTTGACGACGTAGCTTTTGTTTTTGCGTCGGTCAAAATAGAGCAGGTCGGTGTATTCTCCCCGCGCTTGTTCGGGCACGCCCTCAACCACGGCGAGGTAGGTTTTTTCAACTCTGCCCTGCTGTATCATGGCGCTCAATCGCCGTGCTGCGCTCTCAGTCAGCGCATAGACCATCACGCCCTGCGTGGTGCGGTCGAGCCGATGAACGGGATAGACCGCGTCGCATCCCAAATCATCCCTCAACAATGACGGCATATTCGGCTTGTGCCCGTCAGCCTCACTGAGTACCCCGTAAGGCTTACAGGCAACAAGAATCGATTTATCCCGAAACAAAACGAGCGGCTCGTTCTGTCCCTCAACTTGGCATGTTTTACTAATTCCTCATTCCTCATTCCTGATTCCTAATTAGAACAACCCGCTGATCACGCCGTCGTCGCTCACGTCGATCCGCTCGGCGGCGGGGGACTTCGGCAGACCGGGCATCGTCATGATCGCGCCGGTCAGCGCGACGATGAAGCCCGCACCGGCAGACAGGCGCACATTCTGCACATGGATGACAAAGCCCTCGGGCGCGCCGATCAGCTGTGCTTCATCCGAAAAGCTGTATTGCGTTTTCGCGATGCAAATGGGCAAATTGCCGTAGCCCATCGCGGTGATGCGCTGAATCTCTTTCTCGGCATTTTTGGTGAACGCCACATGGCTCGCGCGGTACACGCGCTTGCAGATGGCGCGGATCTTTCTTTCGATCGGCTCGTCGAGCTCGTAAAGGTAGGAGAAATCCTCGTTCGATTCCTCGTCGCACAGGCGGATGACTTCATCGGCGAGATCAACGCCGCCGACGCCGCCGTCAGCCCATACGGTGGAGAGCACGGTATTCACGCCCAGCTCCTTACAGCGGCGGATGACCATATCGATCTCCGCGTCGGTATCGGTCGGGAAGCGGTTGATCGCCACCACACTCGGCAGCTTGTAGACATTCTTGATATTATCGACATGGCGCAGCAGATTCGGCAGCCCCTTCTCGAGTGCCTCCAAATTTTCGGGATCAAGGTGCTTTTTATCTACGCCGCCGTGCATTTTCAGCGCGCGGATGGTCGCGACGATGACGACCGCGTCGGGCTTCATGTCCGCGTAACGGCATTTGATATCGAGGAATTTTTCCGCGCCCAGATCAGCGCCGAAGCCCGCTTCCGTCACGGTGTAATCGCTCAGCTTTCTCGCCACCTTGGTCGCGAGCACGGAGTTACAGCCATGGGCGATATTGGCGAAGGGTCCGCCGTGCACAAAGGCGGGGGTGCCCTCTAAGGTCTGCACCAGATTAGGCTTGATCGCGTCCTTGAGCAGCGCGGTCATCGCGCCCTGCGCCTTGAGATCGCCCGCGGTGACGGGCTGTTCGTCAAAGGTATAGCCGACGATGATACGTGACAGGCGGTCTTTGAGATCGCTGACAGATTCGGCAAGGCAGAGGATCGCCATGACCTCGGACGCGACGGTGATGTCGTAGCCGTCCTCACGCGGCACGCCGTTGACTCTGCCGCCCAGACCGTCGGTCACAAAACGCAGCTGGCGGTCGTTCATATCCACACAGCGTTTCCATGTGATGCGGCGGGGGTCGATGTTCAGGCTGTTGCCCTGATAAATATGGTTATCAAGCATCGCGGCGAGCAGGTTGTTTGCCGCGCCGATGGCGTGCATATCGCCGGTGAAATGCAGGTTAATGTCCTCCATCGGGACGACCTGTGCCCAGCCGCCGCCCGCGGCGCCGCCCTTGATACCGAACACGGGGCCGAGAGACGGCTCGCGCAGCGCGACATTGGCGCTCTTGCCCAGTCGTCTGAGCCCGTCGGCGAGACCGATGGTGGTAGTGGTTTTGCCCTCGCCCGCAGGGGTGGGGGTCATGGCGGTCACGAGGATGAGCTTGTTCTCCCTGTCCTCACGCTTCAGGATATCTAAGCTCAGCTTTGCCTTATACTTTCCGTAATACTCGACATATTCTTCGGGGATACCCGCCGCGTCGGCGATCTCCCAGATCGGCTTCATCTCACAGCTCTGTGCGATCTCAATATCAGTCAACAATATCATCTCCAAAAGGTATTTGCGCGGAAGCGGGGCGCGAGATCACCCCTTCCGATCACCGTCGGACATAAAAAGCACACATCCGATTTAGTGTTATTCCACAGTAGATTATAGCCTAATTCGGCGGTTTGGTCAACAAAACGGATAAATTTCTTCTTTCCTGTCAAAACCACTTGCAACCTGTCACAAAATGTAGTAATATCTATATACAAAAATCTATATATAGATTTAGTCACGATCGCCGTACCACTGCGACCACCACATCAAACGGCTTTCAAAAACAATGATTGATGGGGGATATCACATGAAATTACTGGAAGACAGAATCTTAAAAGACGGTATCGTACGCGAGGGAAACGTATTGAAGGTAGACAGCTTTGTCAACCACCAGATCGACGTTGACTTTATCGCGCAGCTTGCCAAGGAATTCAAGCGCCTGTACGAGGGGGAGGAGATCACCAAGATCCTCACCATCGAGGCGAGCGGTATCGGCATCGCCTGTATCGTCGCGCAGGAATTCCATGTGCCCGTGGTGTTCGCTAAGAAAAACAAGACCATCAATATCGCCAACGACGTTTACACCTCCAAGGTAGAATCGTTCACCCATAAACGCACCTACGACATCATCGTGTCCAAGGACTTCTTAAAGCCCGAGGACAAGGTGCTGATCATCGACGACTTTCTAGCGATGGGCTCCGCTTTGCAGGGCTTGATCAGCCTGATCCGCGACGCGGGCGCGACCATCGTGGGCGCGGGCATCATCATCGAAAAAGCCTATCAGCAGGGCGGCGATATGATCCGCAACATGGGCGTGAGAGTGGAGTCGCTCGCCCGCATCAAGAGCATGGATAATAACGTCATACAGTTCATACACTAATGAAAATGAGCCTCCCTTTGATACAGGGAGCTAACAGGATCCCCCATGCGCCCGGCGCGTCGGGGAGAGGAGGAGTAACTACGAAAAACAAATGGATCATCATCGGCACGGCGGTTGTCGCCGCTGCCGCCCTATTGACTGCGGGCGTTTTGCTGATGACGAAGAGCATCGCCTTTGCGCCGCGCGACCTGCAGGGCGCCGCCGCGGCAAGATCGGTGATCGAAACGCCGCTGCTGCACACCGTCACCGGTGAGCGCGTTTTCGGCGCATCAACCGCAGATGAAGCAGTTAAAACAACAAATAAAGCAGAAAACGAAAAGAAAGAATATACTGCCGACGCCATCCCGCAGGTTACGGGGCTTAAGCGCCTGAGCGAGAAGCCCGACAGCATCCGTATCGGATGGGATCCGATCGACGGCGTTGACGGATATAACATCTATCGCCGCGACGACAATGTATCGGGCTCCGGCTATCAACTGTTCTCGATCGCCAAGACCGCGGGGCTGGACGTCCGCAACCTCGGCACGGGCAGTAAATACAGCTTCAAGGTGACGCCTTACATCAAAAGCAACAATTCCGTCAAAGAGGGCGAGGGCACCGAGGTAACCTTCGGCACCGCGCCTACGGACGTGGAAAACTTCAGGATGACCGATGAGACCAAGTCCGCGATCTCACTGAGCTGGGATAAAAACGACCGTGCCGACGGCTATCTGCTCGAGCGCTGTTACAAGGGCAAGTGGAGCGATTATCAGACCTTTGATCAAAATACCACCGAATTCACCGACGCCGATCTGGAAGCGGGCAGAGCCTACTACTACCGCATCTGCGCTTATCGCGAGGACAGCACCGGCGTCATGCCCGGCGCGAAATCCGCGATCCGCACCGTCGCGGGGCTCTTAGGCCCCAAGGACGATGACTCCGCCTCCAAGCTCGGCAGGGTATCGCTTGATTTTGAAGAGAGCAAATACGCCGACGGCTATCAAATCTACTACAGCACGGATCAGGAAAACTGGGAGCATCTGGGCGACACCGAGAGCACCCATTTCAGCACCTCGCGCCTTGAAAACGGCAAGACCTATTACTTCCGTATCTTCCCGTACAAGACGGTCGACGGTCACGATATCACTGGCACCTATACCGAGCTGAGCTTTGTCGCGAACAAGGAGATCTATGACAAAGAGGTCGGCGACACCTATGTGGAGGTCAGCCTTGACGACCAGCATATGTGGTACATCGTCGACGGCGACGTCTATCTTGACAGCGACTGCGTCACCGGCAACTACGGCTCGGCAGATACCCCCAAGGGTTACTTTGAGGTCAACGGCAAGGCCTCTCCCTGTACGCTCAAGGGCGAGGACTACACCTCCTACGTCACCTACTGGATGCCGTTCATTGGCGGCGGCTGGGGACTGCACGACGCTGACTGGCGCTCCAGCTTCGGCGGCAACATCTACAAGGGCAACGGCTCGCACGGCTGCGTCAACCTGCCCCCCAAGGTCGCCAAAGAAATGTACGCCGTCATCGAGGTCGGCACACCGGTTATTGTTTATTAAGCGCATAAAAGAACCGCCCGAAAAATCGGGCGGTTTTGTTGATTATATTAACCTTTATCCGATCGGATAAGGCGCCCCGATAAGATAACGCTGGATGCAGGTCGCGTCAAGGATATTACGCTCCCCGTCGCGGTTAAAGTCGGAGTAGTAATGAATCGGCTTGAATACATCATTAACTAATTCAGATTCGTTGATCCAGTCACTTTCGGGATAATCTGCCGCATTTATTTCACAACGTTGGATCATCGTTGCGTCGAGGATCGTAATGCTGTCATCACCGTCAAGATCGCCGAGCAGCTTGCCTTTCCCATACTGATCGATCGCTTCGGCAAGACCGTCATAGTGATCGTAATCTTTCATCGCATACAAATCATAGAAGGCGTCTTTCTTTACATCATACAGACCCATTCCGAAGGTGAATACCGGATAGGTGCCGGATACGATCACACGATTGCCGATGATCCCCATTCCATACCAAGGATCGGGCCAACCGCCGTGAGCATACAACAGCACCCAGTCAAGCTCACCGTCATTGCCTCGGTGATAATACAGCTCGTCATAATCCAACACTTCTTCCGATTGGGAAGCGCAGTATTCCGCAAACTTATCAGCGTAATACAAAGTAGGATTGGGATCGGCACATAACCAATCGAGCCACAGATCATAGTATCCGCTTTCATCGGTTTCGTTCAATAGATAGAGAATGATCTCTCCGGTAAAATACTCTTCCTTCGTACGGTGCGTACCATCAGTGATATAATAACGGTACTTGCCTTCCGGCATGGTGAAATACCAGCTGTCCTGATAAAACTCGTTCTTACCGCCATAGGTCATCTCTGCGTTCTGCCAGTTTTCGGAACCGTCGGCGCAATAACAGATCGTCGCAGAATCGAAAATATCATCAGAGTTATAGAAGATCACGACATTTGTTTTCCAATGATCAAGTATATCGAATATCGGTGTATCTGCAAACACAGTTACGCTGCCAATGCCGAGCAGCATACAAAAACTGAGTATCAGGGCAATGATTCTTTTCATAAGATCTCCTCCTCTTTATTGTAACGATGTAAATCTATTTACACACCTCTATTATATCAAAAAAAGTCAATTTGTTGTATCAGTTTTTTCATCATCGGAATGTAGAAAAAACAGGGGTAGATTTGTGCAGGATAACGGAAGGGGGCAATTTGCCGAAAGCATTCCATGCCATCAAAAGAGAAAAATCGGAGGCGGCAATAATCGATTAACGCCGGAGCTCGGTATCACCCCTGTTTTGTAAGGCGCAAAATGATATTTTTTAGACAAAAAGACCTTATTTTTTAGTAATAATCGTTGCTTTGTTGTATATTTTATGTTATGATACTATAAATATTGAATAATATCATGGGTATTATCATCGGTTGAATTTGTGAGGACTGTATGAAGAAGAGTATTGTATTCATCGGCGGCGTATTATTTTTGATCAGCGGCATGTTTACCGCTATTGCACCCGATATGTTGTCTATGGCTGTCGCGGGAATTATGAGTATCATTGTGATACTGGGCTTTGTTTTCGGAATCCTGCCCCTGCTGCGCTATATCGGCGCGTTCAAACAGGGAATCAAGCAGCTCGACGATATCAAAAAAATCAATTCCGACAACAGACTGCTTCCCGTATCGGAGCTCAAGCCCTTTTTCGGACAGACCACGTTGGACGCTCTCTTTGACGAATATATTGAGATGGCGATGGAACAGCGTGAGCAGGGAGTTGTCATCAGCGATATCGAAAGCGTCATCAATGACGACGCTCTCTCGGTTCGCAGCTGGAGGAGCGTTGTCATCCAAATCTCGGGTACGCTCACCGCGCTGGGACTTTTGGGTACGTTTTTGGGAATGGTAACCGGTATCAGCGGTATTTCTTACGGAGATTTGCAGGAAACTGTTTCAGGCATCCAAAGCCTGCTTCGAGGAATCACCACCGCCTTCTATACCTCTATCGTGGGCGTTATCCTTTCGATCACCTTCAATGCGATTTACCGCATCGTGTGGAATCTGGCTCTCAGAGAGCTGAAGATGTTTATCGAGCGTTTTCATATTATCGTACTGCCGCAGGCTGATGAATTCATCAGAGGACAGCAGTATCTGAATTCACAGCAGACGATCGGTTATCTGTCGCGCATCCACGATATGGGCGCAAAGATCATCAACTCCTTAAGCGCTGCCGAATCAGAGGAGCAGCGGGTGATGATCGAGATGCTGGCGGGCGCCGACAGGGATGAGTTCACTTACTCTCTTGAGCCTGTATGCCGACTGTCAGACCGTTCGGTGGTCAAGGCGGAGGTCAACCTCAGATGGAACCACGAGCAGCTCGGCACGATCAGTCCCGACAGATACCTCCCCATCATCAAGGCGAACGGCTATATTGTTAAGCTGAATATCGCTATGTGGGACAAGGCGTGCTCCATGCTTCGCGAGTGGATCGACAGCGGGGTGCGTCCCTTGCCGTTGGTTCTGAAGGTTTCCAAAACCGATTTGCTCGCGATCGATATCTCGGCGCATATCTCCGAGCTGCTTTCCCAATACCGTCTGACCCCCAGAAATCTGGAGGTCGCGATCAGCATTGACGCTTACCGTATCTGCTACGCCGAAACGGTCAAGCTGGAAAATGAATTGCTTGAAAAAGGCATTCGGGTATCGATCGACGGCTTTGACGGCGATTATATGAATTTGGAGAAAACAAGCGCCGATGAAATCATGCTCGATTTGAAAAAGCTCAAGGAGAAAAGCGGCGATGAGGACGTCCTCGGTATATTTGAGCAGGCTGTACAGCGCGGCGTCAAAATGACCGCTCGCGGTATCGACACAGCAAAGCAGCTTTCCTCCGTGAAAAAGGCAGGGTGCGAATACGGTCAGGGAACCCATTTGTATCAGCAGCTTACCCGCAGGGAGCTGGAGACATTAATGGGATATACCGAGAAGTAAGCCCCATAAAACCGTATGTCCTTCTGCGACGGATAACG
>DNIP01000020.1 GCA_003499325.1 Oscillospiraceae bacterium | reverse complement strand
TGTTTTAATGATACTTAGTATTATGTTGTATACGGCGGTCTTTGTTTGACGACGGTGTTGACGACCGATAACCGTATCTACTCATTATCTATATTATCATATTTTTTTGCAAATAGCAAGAACACGGCGGACACGTCGATCTAAATTTGTCAATTGATTAAAACAAAGGTGACAAGTTGTCATTCTGAGGCTCCGCCGAAGAATCTTAACGTGCAGCGCTTTCATGATTCATCAACCCTAATAAGCGTGATCGATAGGAAAAACCGCGAAAAATGAGGAACGGGTATTGATTTCTTGGAAAAAGTGTGATACGGTTATTCTATATACTTTAACAGGAGATGTTCAGATGAAGAAAATTGATCAGCTGATCAAAAACAGAAAGGTGATCTATGCGCTGGCTGCGCTTGCGGCAGGTATCCTGTGCGCGGTAGCGATCTTCTTTATTATTTTCTCAAACGTCAATTCGATCTCGGGTTTCTTTGAGGGGGTCACCAGGGTGCTGGCGCCGATCATCATTGCTTTGGTGCTTGCGTACATCATCGACCCCGTCGCCAAATTCTTTGAGACCAAGGTTTTTGTTAAGCTCAAAAAAGAAAATCTGCGCCGTACCCTCTCGGCGGTGATCGCCCTGATCCTGGTGCTGACGCTGCTGACCGTCTTTATCGGCACCTTGATCCCTAACCTCATCAGCAGTATCTCCATGCTGATGGAGAACGCCGATTCCTATTATGCCACGATCGAGAAGGTGATCAATCAGATCAATTCTCTCGGCTTCGGTCTGCACATCGATCTGTCCGCGATCGAAGCGTCCGTCAGGAACTGGCTCGGCGATTTTGTCAACAACCTGTCCACTAATCTTTCGTCCATCCTCAGCACGACCAAGAACATCGGCGCGGTACTGCTGAATATCCTGATCGGTGTGATTCTCGCCGTGTATATTCTGTTCAGCAAAAAGTACCTGCTCTCGGGACTGCGCAGGCTGCGCAAGGCGATCTTCACCCCCAAGCAGTATGAGAGCGACACACGCTTTTGGAACCGCTGTCACGATATCTTCACTCAGTATATCGGCTGTAATATCATCGACGCGCTGATCATCGGTATCTCCAACGCGATCTTCATGCTGATCCTCGGCATGCCGTATGTACCGCTGGTATCCTTTGTCGTCGGCGTCGCGAACCTGATCCCGACCTTCGGCCCGATCATCGGCGGCGCGATCGGCGCACTGGTGCTCGTACTGGTCAAGCCGTCTTACGCGCTGTGGTTCCTGATCTTTACCATCGGCATCCAGACGCTGGACGCTTATGTGATCAAGCCCCGCCTGTTTTCCAGCTCCATCGGTCTGGCGCCCGTCTGGACACTGATCGCGATCACGGTCGGCGGCAATCTGTTCGGTATCCTCGGTATCCTGCTGGCGATCCCCGTCGCGGCGATCCTGACCTTTATCTACGACGAACGCTTTGTCCCGTGGTTGGAAAAGATGAGCAAGGCGCGCGCTGCAAAGGCAGGGGAACAAATTTCCGAGACCGACGATGCTCCTCGGAAAACGGAGGATGAAGCGTCCGAAGTAAAGCAGGACGCGTAAGCGCTCTTGCCGATTCAACAGCATACAACATCCGTCGGTTGAACCATCGGCGGATTTTGTAATTTCCATCACTTTTTTATCGCGTTTGATGACAATTCTGTTTCAAATGAATAAAATTGTTGTATTTATGATCGTTTTATGATATATTTAAACGGAAAGCGGGGAAGAGATAAGAAACATGTTGTGCTTTATCATCAACATCCTGCTTGTGAATCTTTTTATGCTGATCATTGCCTATGGCAAAGCAGAATATAAAATCCATACTTTGAGTCAGAGGAGAAAGAACTATGAAGTTAAAACAACGTTTTCAGCCTTTTTTACAGGCGATCCCGCAGCTGCTGCTGTTCCAGTTTGTGTCGACCGTCATCCTGTCGTTGGTGACGCTGGGCATATCCCTGCTGGGCAGTCTGCTGTTGGGTTTATCCGGTAAAGCAGCCGTTACCAGCGGTAACCTGTCCTTCCTGTTCACCAGATGGCAGGGCTATGTGATGATCCTCCTGCTTTTGGCGATGGTGACCATCTATGTCGCCGTTGAGCTCAACGCGCTGATCATCTTCTGCAACAAAACCCTGAACGGCGAAAAGCCGAACGTCTGGCTGTGCATCAAGGAGGGCTTTGTCGGACTCAAAAAGTTTTTGAGCCTGCGCGGCGTCGTCATTATCATTTACGCGGTCGTGCTCGCGCCGATCTTCGGTCTGGGCTTCTCGATCTCGCTGACGCAGAACTTCTATATCCCGAAGTTCATCATGTCGGTCATCGAGGCGACTCCGCTGTTCATGACGGCCTATGTCATCGTCGGCGTGCTTTTGACCGTTGTCGCGTTCGTCTATTGCTTCATTCTGCACGGCGCTCTGATCGACGGCATGACCCTGAAGGAAGCCGGTATCCAATCCCGTAAGCTGTTCAAAAAGAACTGGAAGAATCTGCTCGTTGAGCTGCTCATCTTTTTCTTGCTGACGGTTCTGGTCACGGCGGTAGCGATCGTTGTTTGCGGCGCTCTGCCTCTTTTGATCGTTCAGCTGATCCCGGCAGGTCCCGTACAGCTGTTCCTTGATATTTTCTTCTGTGTCATCATCATCCTGATCTCACTGATCGCGGGCTATGCTTATGTATCGCTGTTGATGATCAAGCTCACCGCTCTCTACAAAAAGTATACCGCCGAGGGCGAGGAGTGGAGCTATCAGCCGCAGGAGAAGAAGCGCCATCCCGTTGTGATCGCACTGGTCGTGCTGCTGCTTGTCGGCGCATGCGGCTTCTCCGTATACGCACTGAATAATTTTGATTATTTCTTCAAAACCAATGTCGAGGGCAATATCGTCGCCCACCGTGCCGGCGGCGTCGAGGCGCCCGAGAATACTGTTAAGGGTATCGAGGCGGCTGTTCAGTACGGCGCATTCGGTGCCGAGATTGATATCCAGCGCACCTCCGACGGCTATTATGTCGTCAACCATGACGCTGACTTTGAGCGTGTCGCGGGTGTGGCGAAGGCTCCCGAAGAGATGACCCTCGCACAGGTCAAGGAGCTCAAGGTCGAGGGCGAGCCTGTCCCGACACTCGAGGAGATGCTTGACGCGTCCAGAGATAAGACCATCCTGTTCGTAGAGCTCAAGGGCGCTACCTGTGATAACCAGATGGCGGATGACGCTGTCAGGATCATCAAGGAAAAGAATATGCAGGATCAGGCGGTTCTGATCTCCCTCAAGATGGACGTCCTTGAATATATCGAGGAGAAGTATCCCGAGATGCAGACCGGCTACCTTGCATTCGTATCCCTCGGCTCGATCGAGGAGACCCCCTTCGATTATCTGGCGCTCGAGGAAGAGATCTCGACCGACGAGACCATCGAGGCTGTCCATGCCAAAGGCAAGAAGATCATGGTTTGGACCGTCAACGATGAAGAGGATATCGAGCACTTTATGCTCAGCGATGCCGACGCGATCATCACCGACTCCGTCAAGCTGTCCGGTGAGGTCAGAGAGCGCCTGACGAATCGAAGCCCGATCATGATCATCATGCAGCAGGCGGCAAGAATGCTGACATAATCGATCCGGTTATATGAAATAAGTGTTTCTCAGCGGCGGCATGGAAAGCTGCCGCTGAGCATATATACGTCGGCGTCGGTTGCCGAAGGAGAGATGGCATGAAACTGAATCCTGATTTTTTGACCCATACGATGGACGGCGCCGCGCTGGTCGTTCCGACATCCGACGCACCGTTCCACGGATTAGTGCAGGGCAACAAAACGGTCGGCGTGATCCTTGAGTGTCTGGAGCATGACACAACAGAGCAGGAGATCGTTGATACCCTGTGTGAGCGCTATGAGGGAGATCGTGCCGAAATGGCGCAGGACGTAGCGGATGTGATCGCAAAGCTCAGAGGGATCGGCGCGATCGATGACTGAGAAGCAGACCTTTGAGGAAGTCATCGCCCGACAGGGCAAGTTGGTTTATACCAACGTCGGCGACAGTATGTATCCGCTGATACAGCCCCATGATCTCTTGGTGATTGAGGCGGTCAAAAAGCCCCTGCAAAGGTTCGATATCCCGCTGTATAAGCGCGATAACGGCAGGTATGTGCTGCACCGTATCATGCGGATCAAAAACGGCGAATATCTGATGTGCGGCGACAACCGTTGTTCTTTGGAGCGCGGTATCACCGACCGCCATATCATCGGCGTGCTGACCGCAATCATCAGAAACGGCAGGACGCTCCCCGTACAGCCCCCGGAGCCGCGCCTGTGGTATCGCAGCATGCTGTATCGCAGACTTGTTTTCAAGCTGAGAAAACAGAGATAATGCAGTCCCGGATTCAAAAGATGAGGAGAATGGATATGAAAACCTTGAAATCGATCATCAGCGTATTACTCTCGGTCGCTGTCGTATTTGCGGCGGCGCTGTCTGTGGGCGCGCTCACCAAATATGTGCGCGGTGACGCTGACGGCAACGGCGTTGTCAACGCAGTTGACGTGACGGTGCTCCAGAGGCATATCGCGGGTATCGATACACCCTCTTTTGTCAAAATCGCCGCCGATGTAGACGGCAAGGGACCTAGCATCGTCGATGTATCCCGCATCCAGCGATATCTTGTCGGCTTGGATAATCCGTATAACATCGGAAAGACCTTCACCTATGACGAATACGAGCTGCCGGTCGTTTGATTTTACAAATGAAAGCATCTATAGATTGTCATTCCCGACTCAGGTCAGGGCTGACAATCTTTTTTTGCGAATTAATACTAGCACAAATTGATTTTTATATATCAATATGTTAAAATGATGATATATAAGATTATGACAGGCGACACAGTACAGCAGCTGCTGTAAACACAAGCCTGACGCTAATACTAATATTCATTAAAACACTTTAACATTTATTGCGTTAAAGCGTTTGATGGAATATTAGTATAACATATTCGGAGGTACAACCGATGCTTCGCAAACTGAAAAGTTTCGAATTGAATCCGACGCGCGTGATACTTTGTATCATCTGTGTTCTGACCCTTTGCAGCTCAGCTTTTTCCGTGAGCTTCAACGCCGAGAATACCGAACTCAAAACGGTGAGAGTCGGTTACTATGAAAATGAGGTTTTTCAGGAGGGTGCTAAGGACGGCGCTATCAAGAACGGTTACGCCTACGAGTATTACCGCAAGATCTCCGAGTATACGGGCTGGAGGTACGACTATGTCTACGGAGATTACAACGATCTGTATCAGATGCTTCTCGACGGCAAGATCGATCTGCTGGCGGGTCTTGCGTGGAAGCAGGAGCGTACCGATGTGATCGGCTATCCCGAATTGCCGATGGGGAATGAGACCTATAACCTCATCAAGCATATCTCCGCGGATGATATCACGACCAATCCCGAAACGCTCAATGCCAAGACCATCGGTGTGCTGGACAGCGCGATGGTCGAGGCGCTGAACCGATATCTGGACAACAATCGGGTCACCGCGTCTGTTAAGACATACAGCGATTACAGCAATTTGCTCTCTGCGTTTGACGCGGGCGAGCTCGATGTGATCGCGGTCGAGGGCGACGGCACCTACGGACGCAATAACGCCGAGGTGTTGGCTCCGTTCGGAACCTCCGACTATTATCTGTGCGTCAGCAAAGCGCGCTCCGATCTTCTCGGCGAGCTGAATGAAGCCCAGTCGACCATGGCGGTCGAGGAGCCGAACTGGCTGCATTCTCTTGGCACCAAGTATTATCCCGTCACGATATCGGCACGCGCATTTTCCCCTGCCGAAAAAAAGTGGTTATCCTCGCATCGTTCCCTCAAGGTTGGTTATCTCGAAAACTACATGCCCTACAGCGACACCGACAAGGACGGTAATGTGACCGGTATCGTCAAGGATATGATCCCCGAAATGCTGCGGGATCTCGGGCTTTTTGATTTGCAGCCTTCTTATATCGGCTATAAAAGCTATGACGATATGATCGCCGATATAACGGCGGCTAAGATCGACGTCGCGTTCCCTGTCGGCGGCGGCTTGTACTTCTCCGAGGAGAACGGCATCTATCAGTCGATCCCGATCACTTCCGCTTCGACCGAGCTGATTTACAAGGGCAATTATACGGACGATACGCCGACGCATTTTGCGGTCAACGAGAACAACCGCATGCAGTATTATTATGTCCGCACCAGTTTTCCGAACGCGAAGATCACCTTTTATCCGAGCATCGACGCGTGTCTGGATGCGGTCGTTGCAGGCGAGGCGAACTGCACCACGCTCAACGGTCTGCGTGCGAATGATATTTTGAAAAACACCAAATATAAGGAGCTGGCCATGCACCAGCTGACGCGCAACGATGACCGCTGCTTCGGCGTCGAGATCGGCAACGAAGGTCTGTTAAAGCTGCTCAACCGCGGCGTCAACGTTGTCGGCAGCGACTACGCGCAGAATATCTCCTATCGCTATACGAAGGATCTGTACTCCTACAGCCTGTGGGACGTCATCACGGATCATATGGGGCTGTTCATCAGTGTGATCATCGGTATCAGCGTCGTGATCATCCTGCTGCTGATCCGCGACATAGCCCGCAGCAAGAAGCAGATGCAGGAGAAGGAGGCGGCTCGCGTCAGACTCGAGGAGAAGAATGCTGAGCTGCAGGCGAGCCAAAACGAATTGGCGCAGACGGATGAGATTATCTCCGACGCGGGCTACGGCACATGGAGGATCGTTTTCGAAGAGGGCAAAAAGCCCCGGCTGCGCGGCAACGCCAAGATGATGCAGCTTTTGGGCGTCGAGGGACAACAGCTTACGGAAGAAGAGATCTATGACGCATGGTACTCCCGCATTCTGCCCGAGGAAGTCCATTCGGTACAGAAGAACGTGCAGGAAATGCTCGAGGGCAAGCTCTCCGAGATCACCTACCGCTGGGAGCATCCGACCAAGGGAATCCTGTTTGTCCGCTGCGGCGGTACGGCGAAGGAGGTCGAGCCGCATTATCAGATGCTGCAAGGCTATCACAGCGACGTCACCGATCTGGTGCGTGAGGAACAGGCGCAGAAGGAAGCGCTCAGAAACGCGTTGGTAGCGGCGGAGCACGCCAACCAGGCAAAGACCCTCTTCCTCAACAATATGTCGCACGATATCCGCACCCCGATGAACGCGATCGCCGGCTTTACCGCGCTGGCAGCTTCACATATCGATAACAAGGAGCAGGTCAAGGATTACCTGAGCAAGATATCGGTCTCCAGCCAGCACCTGCTGTCATTGATCAACGACGTGCTGGATATGAGCCGGATCGAGAGCGGCAAGATGACGCTGGAGGAAACCGAGGTTCATCTGCCCGATCTAATCCACGACCTGCGGACGATCGTGCACGCCAACATCACCGCCAAACAGCATGATCTGTTCATCGATACGCAGGATATCATCCACGAGGATATCATCACCGATAAGCTCAGGCTGAATCAGGTGCTCCTCAATATCATGTCGAACGCCATCAAGTTTACCCCGAACGGCGGCATGATCAGCTTCCGCCTGTCTGAAAAGCCTTCCTCCTCCAAGGAGCTGACGAACCTTGAATTCCGCATCAAGGATACCGGTATCGGTATGACCGAGGAATTTCAGAAAACGATCTTTGACGCGTTCACGCGTGAAAAGACCAGCACGGTCAGCGGTATTCAGGGAACCGGTCTGGGAATGGCGATCACCAAGAACATCGTCGATATGATGGGCGGCACGATCACTGTCAATTCCGAGAAGGGCAAGGGCAGCGAGTTCATCGTTGCGATCACCTGCCGCGTCACCGGCGAGCCAATCAAGCCCGAGCCGATCCCCGCGCTCAACGGCCTGCGCGCACTGGTCGCCGACGACGATACCGATACCTGCCTGTCCGTATGCTCGATGCTCCGTGAGATCGGCATGCGTCCCGACTGGACGAATTACGGTAAGGAAGCCGTGATCCGCGCCAAGGACGCCTTAGACAGCGCCGACGAATTCAAGGTATATATCATCGACTGGCAGATGCCCGATCTCAATGGTCTCGAGACCGTGCGCCGGATCCGTAAGCTCATCGGGGACGACACACCCATCTTCATCCTGACCGCCTATGACTGGGCGGATATCGAGGAGGAGGCGATCGAGGCAGGAGTTACCGCGTTCTGCTCCAAGCCGCTGTTCATGTCCGAGCTGAGAAGCGTTCTGGCGGCGCCCTTTACGGAGAAGGCCGAACAACCCGAGGAGACCCCGATCCCTCATTTTTCCGGCAAGCGTGTTCTGCTCGCGGAGGATAACGAGATGAATCAGATCATCGCCGAAACCATCCTGACGGAGGTCGGACTGATGGTAGATATCGCCTCTAACGGTGAGATCGCCGTCGAAAAGATGGAGACCCAGCCTGCGGGCTACTATGACGTCATCCTCATGGATATCCAGATGCCCGTGATGGACGGCTATACCGCGGCAAAGCTGATCCGTAAGATGGACGATCCCGCAAAGGCGAATATCCCGATCATCGCGGTCACGGCGAACGCCTTTGAAGAGGATCGCAAGATCGCGCTGGAAGCAGGTATGGACGGCCACCTCGCCAAGCCCTACGATATCCCCAAGATGATGGATACCCTGCAAAAGCTGTTGCAGTAATCACAGAATATGATAGCAGAGAGCCTGTGCCGATCGCGCGGGCTCTTTTTTATTGCATGAAGCCCTCTTGACGACGACCTCTCATATACGCTATAATCAAAAAAATTAGAGGAAGGAGCTCCCCGAGATGAAAGAATTCTTCGAGCCGATGCTATACTTATCCACCCCCGAGCACCCCAATACCATGAGCGTGATCGCTGAGCTCAAGGAACCGATCGACGGCGCTATCCTGAGCGACGTGGTGGAGGAGCTGCGCGTGCGCTTTCCGTATTTCTATGTTAAGGCTGTCGCGCGGGACAACGACGTTTACCCCGATCCCAATACGTTTCCCATGACGGTACGCAATTCATGGGAACCGATCAACTTCAACTCGCGGGAATCTAACTACCATCTGGCAGCATGGAAGTATGAAGGAACGCGTCTGGCGGTTGAGATATCGCATTCTCTTACCGACGGCGCGGGCATTCTCCCGTATGTCAAGAGCACGCTGTATCTTTATCTGTGCCGCAAGACGGGTCTGACGCTTGATCCCGCAGGGTTCCATCTGCCCGGTGACGAGATCCCCGCGTCCGAGACAGGCAATCCCTTTGCTGATCTCGATATCGACGGGGCAGAGGAGCCGATGTATATCAAAAAGCCCGTAGAGGATTTCTATCGGGTGAAGGTCGAAGGAGAACCGCGGCAGCAGTTCCATTGTATCAAGATGGCAGAGTCACAGCTGATCCGATACTGCAGAGATTTTGACGGCAGCCCGAACGCGATGATCGCGGTATTGCTGGCGAGAGCCGCCCGCCAATACGATCCCGATAACGAAAAGACTGTCAGCGTATCGATCGCGATCGATCACAAGGCGATGCTGGGCGCCCGCGAGAATTACCGCATGTTTGCCAACGTGATCGAGCTTGATTTCCCGAAGAGCCGCTCACTGGATGATCTGATGCAGTCGTGCACAACGGCACGCGGACAGATGATGCTGCAGGCACAGCCCGAGAATTCGCTTTGGGCGATGAAGAACAGAAAGCTGACCTACGCCAAGCTGGGACAACTGCCGCTGGACGTCAAGCTGGGCGCGATCGCAAAATCCGCGGGAAACACACGCTGGACATTCTCTGTTTCTTACATCAACAGCCGATCCTTGGGTGTGCTCGATCCGTACCTCGACGCGGTGTATGTGATCGCGAGTCCCGGAGTCTTTGATATCGGCTGTGAGATCTTCTGTAACGATCACAACTTCTTTTTGACGATCATGCAGACCTTCTCCGCGGATCGATTCGTTGAACTCTTCCTCAACGAGCTTTCCTCAGTCGGCATCGACTATGAAGTACTGCGTAAGGAGCCCTTGCGCCTGTGCGGCATAGAGCCGTTCACAAGCTGACAGAGGGAAGCGATTCTCTCAAATAAAAAAACAGATCGCGTTGCGATGCACGCAAAAATAAAAAGCAGGGTGCGATACCCTGCTTTTTTGTATATGATACTTAGTATTATACCCTGACGATCAGATTATTTGCGCCGAAGGTCGCGGTGTATTTGACGTCCTTCGCCATCTTAAAGACGATCGAGAGGCTGATTTCGTCATCCTCGATCTCGGGCGTCTCTAACAGCGTTTGGTAGTAATCCTTCAGATTCAGCGGCTTGCAGTCATCCCTCATGCGGATGATCAGGTCGTCGTCCTTCGCGACCAATCTCGCGTTGATATTATGCTTCTCGCCGTCCTTAAAGCCATGCTCCGCCAGGAAGATCGCCAGCTCCTCCGCGATCAGTCCATAGGTCAAGGCGCGCTTTTTATCCGCGCCGTGCTCCATGGCGAATGCGACCGCGATCTTGGACAATACCTTGATCTTCTTGATCGAGGTGGTGATGACCGTGTGCTCGTTCTCGGGCGTCGTGCCGAAGCCCTCGGGCATCAACAGCATTTTATCG
>DNIP01000037.1:3429-5060 GCA_003499325.1 Oscillospiraceae bacterium | reverse complement strand
AAAAAAGAAAAGAATTTTATTGAGCGGTTATTCGGCTCAAGGGATAATGAAACAAAACAGGCAAAGACCGAGGAGGAGATCCTCTCGCTTGTGGAGGAGGGTCAGGAAAAGGGTCTGATCGAGGACGACACCAAGGATATCATCGAAAATGTCTTTGACTTTGACGATACCGCCGCCTATGAGATCATGACCCACCGCCGCGATATGACCTCGCTCGAGGATACCGATGATCTGAAGACGGTCGTCGAGCTGGCGATCCGCAGCGGTCATTCGCGCATCCCCGTATGGCGCGACGATATCGACAATATCATCGGCATTCTCTACGTCAAGGATCTGCTCAAATATGTCGGAGTTTCCGAACCCTCGGATTTCAAGCTCAGTCGAAATCTGCGCCCGGCGCTTTTTGTGCCGCGCACCAAGAACTGCCGTTCCCTCTTTTCCTTTATGAAAAAGAACAGGACGCAGATCGCGGTCGTGGTGGATGAATACGGCGGCACCGAGGGCATCGTGACCCTCGAGGATCTGATCGAGGATATTTTAGGCAATATCCAGGACGAGTATGATAACGAGGAAGAGGAGATCCGCAAGCTCTCGGACGGTAAATTTACCGTGGACGGTAGCACCTCGATCGAGGATGTGGAGGAGCGCATCGGCGTCGAGCTCAGCGACGATGACAGCGAGACGATCGCGGGCTTTCTTTTGAACAATCTCGGGCGTATCCCTGCCGAGGGAGAACAGCCGTCGATCGAAGCGCACGGCCTGCGCTTCACTGCCTCACAGACGGACGGCAGACGCATTACCGAGGTGTTGATCGAAAAATTGTAAAAATACTGTGCTTTATTATTGCATTTTTGTTTCTTTTTGCTATAATAGAACTGTTCGGGAAGTCCCGAGACGGGATTTCCATCAAGATACACCCTAAACTACGATATTCGGAGGAATAACAATGAAAAGAATTTTTGCATTTATTCTGGCTGTTGCGGCGATCGCCGCGGTGCTTTGTGCCTGCGGTAAATCCGGTTCGGTAAAAACAACCGTTCCCTCAAAGTACGATGACGGTTATGCAAGCTCCTATGCAAAGTCTACCTCTACCGATGGTGACAAGAAGGTTTATGAGTTCACCGACGACCAGTATAAGCAGTATACCAATAACCATAAGAACTCTCTGGGTGCGGGTATCCAGAAGGAAATCGGCGCACTGCATGAGAGCAGCGGTGATCAGAAGAGCAAGTACGGCGAGTATGCGTATATCAATGAAGAGAAGAAGGCGGTCATCGTAGGCGTTCACACGGATCAGTATGATGAAGCTACCGCGAAGAAGGAATCCGAGATCGCGGCGGAATACGGCTTTAGGTATTTCCAGAACATCAAGGATCCTGTTGATACGATCAACGTTATCTATTGTGACGCGAACAATCAGGATACCGTTTTCGGTACCTTTGAGTACACCGTTGAGAAATAATACGGATGATAAGGCGCTCCCGATGGGGGCGCTTTTCTTTTGCCGTTTTCAGCAGGTTCGGATTAATCCCGTCACCCTAGGGTGACTGTAGTAATAGATTCACGGAAAAGCGTAATATCTCTGGACGTCGAGGCGCCGCCTCCTACAGTATGACATTCCCTATGCGATA
>DNIP01000037.1:1947-3369 GCA_003499325.1 Oscillospiraceae bacterium | reverse complement strand
TTTTGATTCCGTCTTGCACAAATCGCCCGAATATGCTATATTGCAACAGGGAAGTGATGGCTATGACAAAGAAACAAATTGCGCAGCTCGCCGTCGAGGCGCTCAAGGCAGAGTATCCCGACGCGATCTGCTCCTTGCATTATACCGATCCGCTGCAGTGCTTGGTGGCGACGCGGCTCTCCGCCCAGTGCACCGACGCGCGTGTGAATATGGTCACGCCCGCGCTGTTTGAGCGGTACACCTGCGCGCAGGATTTTGCCGACAGCACTCCCGAGGAGCTGGCGGAGTATATCAAATCCTGCGGCTTATATAAGACGAAGTCCAAGGATATCATCGCGATGGCGCGCGTACTGTGCGAGCAGTACGGCGGTGAGGTGCCCGACAGCCTCGAGGCGCTGATCGCCCTGCCCGGTATCGGCAGAAAGACCGCCAATCTGGTGATGGGCGATATCTTCGGCATGGAGGGCGCTGTGGTTGTCGACACGCACTGCATCCGCATCACACGCCGTCTGGGACTGCACAACGAGACCGATCAGAAGAAGATCGAGATGATCCTGCGCGGGCTCTTGCCGCCCAAGGAGAGCAATAACTTCTGTCACCGGCTTGTGCTCCACGGCAGAGCCGTCTGCACCGCGAGAAAGGCAATGTGCGAGGATTGCTGTATGAGCGAGTTTTGCAGGAAAAAAGCATGATTGGTTAACGGTGAACGGAGAACGGTTAACGGTTGTGGGAAAGCCTGACGGCTTTTGGATTGATATAACGACTACAGAATAACAACGTCTATGACTCTTTGTGAACAGTTGTGGGCGTTGTTTGTTATTGCGCTGCGTTTTCAGCCATACAAATCGGGTGAGGGCGAAGCCCTCCCTTCACCGTTCTCCGAACCAACCGTTTACAAAAGGTTCACACACTATTCACAGGCTTTTACAGGTTTCGTCACAATCATGTGGTATGATGATAGCAACATCAACAAAGGAGGTGACAACATGAACGCTGTGAAGAAGCCGTCTGTGCTGGTATGTGTTACGGGACAGTATGACTGCGACCGCCTGATCGAAGCCGGATTTGAGAGGGCAGCGGCAGAGGATATGGCGCTGCACGTATTCTGTGTGCATACGCCGACCAACGATTTGACAAACTTTTCTGATGAACTGGAGTACCTGTATCGCACCGCAAAGGAATTGGGCGCGGACATGACCGTATCATTCAGTCACAATGCGCCGGGCAGCGCGGCCGACTTCGCACACAAGGTCAACGCAAAGTATTTGATCACAGGCGTCCCGGACGAACGTCCGAATGGATTTGTCCTGACACTGCACAAGCTCTTGCCGAGAATGCAGATCACAATGGTAACAAAAGAGGGCGACCGTCTGCTGTATTCGCTCGACGCGACTGACAGAGCGTTTGCCTGAGCTTCGGTCA
>DNIP01000037.1:0-1861 GCA_003499325.1 Oscillospiraceae bacterium | reverse complement strand
TATATGCTCCGACCGAAATGAATCACAAAACGATTATTAGGATTTTACATATCATCAATATATTTATCAGTCGAAAACCGTCCGCAAGGGCGGTTTTTGCCTTTGATATGGGATTTTATAACGGATGATCATTCAATACTATTGAAAATTGCAAACGAGAAAACAAGAGATAAAACGAGTAAAAACGAGATAAAAGAAGCTAGACAGGTTGTATATTTAAAAATATGGATTTTACTCTTGACTTTACGGCTCGAAAGTGGTAGTATAATCAGGCGTTAAGTAAAGAATAATCAAGGAGGTAAAGCTATATGTCCACTTATATGGCTAAAAAAGGCGAAGTCGAGCGCAAGTGGTATGTTATCGACGCCGCGGGCAAGACCCTCGGTAAAGTCGCTGCCGAAGCAGCTGTCCTGCTCAGAGGTAAGCACAAGGTTACATTCACTCCCCACGTTGATTGCGGCGACCACGTCATCATCATCAACTGCAAGGACGTTGTCCTCACAGGTAAGAAATTAGAACAGAAGAAGTGGTACCGCCATACCGGTTATGTCGGTCACCTCAAGGAAACCAACTACGCTACCCTGATGGCTACCCGTCCCACTAAGGCGGTCGAGCTGGCTGTTAAGGGCATGGTTCCCTCCAACACCATCGGCAGAGCAGCTATGCTGCGACTCAGACTCTTCGACGGCGCTGAGCACAATCATCAGGCTCAGAAGCCCGAAGCATGGGAATTTTAAGAAGGAGGAACGATAAATGTACGATAAGGCACCTTATTTTTACGGCACCGGCAGAAGAAAATCTTCTGTAGCAAGAGTTCGCCTCTATGCAGGCACCGGTAAGATCACCATCAACGACAGAGATATTGACGATTACTTCGGTCTTGAGACCCTCAAGCTGATCGTTCGTCAGCCCCTCGAGCTCACCGAGACCGGCGAGAAGTTCGACGTAGTTTGCCGCGTTGGCGGCGGCGGCGTTACCGGCCAGGCGGGCGCGATCCGTCACGGTATCTCCCGCGCGCTGCTTCAGTATGATTCCGACGCGCTCCGTCCCGCCCTCAAAAAGGCAGGCTTCCTCACTCGTGACCCGAGAATGAAAGAGCGTAAGAAATACGGTCTCAAGGCCGCTCGTCGCGCTCCGCAGTTTAGTAAGAGATAATCAGATTTATTATCGATTTCATCAAACCTCTCGATTGTTCGGGAGGTTTGTTTGTTATGTTTCAACTGCATAAAGCGCTGTAATACCGTAAACAGAAATCCGCTCTTGATTTATTATGGGTTTTATAGTAGAATAGAGTGGCAAAGCAAAAAGAAAAGGATTGATATAAATGAAAAAGATCATTGCACTGCTTGCGGCTGTGGCGCTGGTGCTTTCTCTGAGCGCCTGCTTCATGCCCAATGCCAATAATAGCGAGTCTACCTCGGATCAGGCAAAAGCCGCCGATATCACATCCTATGACAAGGATTTTAACGGTCTGGTCAAGTACATCACCGACAGCAGTTCCAACTATGAGAAGATGGATATTTACTATGATCTGCTCGGCGCGGACAACGGCGTGCGCATTGTGCTGAACAAGAACGCGTTTGTCGAGGTCTATGATTTCTCCGGTGCATCTGCCAACACCGCCAAAGCGCAGGAGATCCTCAATGCGGTTCGTGAGAACGGAAAGTTCAAGCCGATCGAGGACGGCGCTGAGCTGACCGCCGCGATCACCGACAGCGGTAAGTATGTGCTCGCGTGGGACGCATCCCGCAGCTTTGATTACACCGGCAAGGTCGTGACCGACGAACTGAAAGAAAACTGGTAATCATTTCATGATGAAAAGCCCGACGTAGCGTCGGGCTTTCAGTTTGTCGAAAAAGTA
>DNIP01000085.1 GCA_003499325.1 Oscillospiraceae bacterium | reverse complement strand
GTTTTAATGATACTTAGTATTATATTTTTACGGCTGTCAAAAAGGCGCAATCCCCCTCACCCTATCGAATAATCAACAGATAACCCCTTGAACGTGCGTGTCGTTCAAGGGGTTTGTGTATCGATTAAGATTTTTTGGGGTGTTGATCGGTCATTATCTGGCGAAGCCGCCGCCCATGGGACCGCCGTTCATGCCGCCGTTACCGTTCATGTTGGGGTCGCCGCCCATACCGCCGCGGCCGCCGCCCATGCCGCCGCCCATCATCTGGTTGGTCAGCTCGGTGACCTTGGAGCCGTTGACGGTAACGGTGCCGCCGTTGAGCTGTCCCTGACCGTCATAGTCGAAGGGAGATTGCGCGGTGATGTTGACGGTGCCGCCGTTGATGATCAAATCGCCGTTGGAGTCAAGACCGTCGGTGTCGCCCTGACCCATGTTGACGGTGATGTCGCCGCCGTTGATCTCGATCTTGACAGACTGTGCGGTCGACTTGGAGGTCGCGTTGATGCCGTCGTCGGACGCGGTGACCTTGATGGTGCCGCCGTTGATCTGCACATAGGTCGCTTCGATTGCCTCGGCAGCGCTTGCAGTGATGGTGCCGCCGTCGATCTGGGCGATGGTGGTCGCCTGGATGCCGTCGGAGGTGGCAGTGATGTTGAAGGTGCCGCCGCAGATATAGACGTAGCCTGTCGCGTTATCCTCGTCGTTCTCGGCATGTAACGCGTCCTTAGAGGACTTGATGGTGAGATTACCGTCCGCGACCGCGATGCTCTCGTTGGCTTCGATCGCGTCGGCGGTCGAGGTGATGTTGATAGTGCCGCCGGTGATCTTGACGTCATCCTTGCCTGAGATACCGTTGTCGGAGCTGTTGATGGTCAGGGTGCCCAGACCGTTGAGTACGAGATCATCCTTGGAGAAGATAACAGCGTCGGTGTTGGTGTCGCCGTCAGCGGTGAAGGTGCCTGTGACGGACAGCTCGGTGGTCGTGCCCTCTACGGTGGTGACAAATACCTTGTCGGCGTTCTTGACGTAGACAGCGGGAGAGGAGCTGTTCTTGATGGTCGCGCCGTTGAATACGAGCTGAACCTTATCGTTATCGCCCGCTTCAATGATGATGGAAGCGTCGGAAGCAGAGCCGGAGATCACGTAGACGCCCTCTTTTGTGATGGTGATATTGCTGTTGTCGCTGAGATCGTAGTAGACCGCGTCGGTGAGATCGGCTGTTTGCTTGAGATCACGCTCGGAGAAAATCTCGGAAGCGTTGATCGCGCCGTTTGAGGTAACGTTCGCGGTGGTGATGACCTCGTCGGATTGGGTGAGCTTGGTGCTGCTGTTCGCGGCGGTCTGTGTCGCCGTTACGGCGGTGGTCGCCGCGGTGCTCTTGGCGGAGGTATCCGCCGAAGCGTCATTGGATGCTGTGGACTGATCCTGTGCTTTGCCGCAGGCTGTCAGCACAGCTGTTATCATTAATAATGCCAGTAATACAACGATCATCTTTTTCATTATGGTTCCTCCTTTGTTGTTGATCGGATCAATGCGAAAGCTGTTTTTTCCGCTCCAAACATGACGGTATATAGATGGCGCTCCCGCAAAGTCGATGGGGTTGTTTTTTGATGACAGCTATATCTTAACCCGTCAATCTGTTTTCTGCGTGATACGAATATGAACATTATGTGAAAAATGCGGAAGTTTTGGAATATTGACAACAATACCATTTAATACTAATCCTTGATAAAAAGATTTAATCAGATATTAGTGATATATTTCGGATAGCGCGGCGGGCGACGCAGGCAGGCTGGCGCCTGTCAAGAAGCCCAACAAAGCTATACGTAATATAGTGCAATAGATGATAAAGGTTTTTATCAAGGATTAGTATAATTAAGCAAAAAGCACCTTTGTTTTCACAAGGGTGCTTTTGTTGTTATTCGATATTTCCTTTGTTATGCGAGAGCTGAGAGTTGTTATAGCGGCGGTCTCGGGTGACTTCCTTGATCAGCGTGACGCACGGCGGGATGGGGATGGGCGTGTCCTCGCTGTCGACCTCCGCCTCCAAGGTCGCCTTATCATCCCAAAAGGCGTAGACGTCCAGCTCGTAGGTCAAGCCCTGATACAAAAAGCGGTGGCGATCCTTCTCGATGGTGATAGTACCGGGCGTTTGGTGCCTGAGCATCTCGCGATACTCGTCCTCGGTGATCTCCTTCTCAAACTCGTGGCGGGTCATCTCCGAGATTCGCACCTTATAGGTATAGACATATTTCACGCTGTCGCCGTCAACGATGCGGCGCACTCTGCCGCCCGGGAGATCGCCCTCCTCCCGCAGATAGCTCTGCTCCATATGCACCACGTGATAGCCGGGCATCTGTCTGAGCACAGCGAAATTGGGATATTCAATGAGGAATTTGCGCTCGATCTCTAAGGGCGCTTGATTGATATCGAATTGTTCCATTATTTGACCTCTATCATAACCAGCTCACGGGGATTGAAGAATCGCGGACAGGCGACGGTGTTGGCGCAGCCCGCTGATACGATCAGCCTGCCGCCGAAGAAGCTGCCGTGAGCGTATTTTCCGAATAATCCCTGACCGGGGACGAAGAAGCCCCTGCCCTTCTTCCCGATCAACACCTGACCGCCGTGGGTATGACCCGACAAAGTCAGATCGATCCCGCTGTCCCTGAGCAGCTCGGTGTATTGGTTGGGCTTGTGGCACAAGAGGATCTTGTAGCCGTCCTTTTCAAGAAACGTCGGGAGCCACTCCTCGTAATCCCAGCACGACATGCCGCCGAGGGTAAATTGAAAATCCCTGACCGTCACATTCGTATCGGCGTTATCAAGTAGGGTGATTCCTGTCTCACGCAAAAAACGATAGTCCCGATGCAGGAGCCTTTGCTCATGATTGCCCAGACTCATATAGACGGGCGCGACGGTGACGGCTTCTCTCAGAAAGCGACGGACATGCTCCTCATCCGCCTTTGTCCTTTGAGGCAGGAGCTTTGTCAAAAGGAAGTTGGAATAATGGATGATGTTGATGATCACTCGCTTGACGGGACGGTGCTCAAACTCATACTGGGGACGGTTGTCGTACCGCTCAAAGGTATCGCCCGTGACAAAAATCAGATCGGGGTGCTCTTTCTTGATCGCGGTCATGATATCGTCGCAATCGCGCTCATGCAGATCGGACACGTGCGCGATCCGCACGGGCTGCCGCAAATGCTGCTTACTGTCCATGGTGTAGCGGGTGATGATGAACCTTGACATACCGTCGCCCCCTTTTTTATGATAATACTGATCGGTTGAGATTGCACGTTACGGGTTAAACGCCCGCAGCGTGATGACTGTTATATTAGTAGTATTATATACTATGCAGTGCGGTTTTGCAATATCCGCATGAGCTTTGACACAGCACTGTAACAGATGATTCATATTTTACCCATTGACATAGTAGGTTAATAGGAGTATAATATTCCTGATATCATTCGGAGCGGACAAGCTGCCGCTTCGGTATCAGAAAAGGAGAAACCCTATGCAGATATACGCAGATAACGCCGCGACCACCAAAATGAGCGCCGCGGCGATCGAAAGCATGATGCAGGTCATGCAAAACACCTTTGGCAATCCGTCGAGCCTGTACACGATCGGACAGGTCGCGAAGGAGGAGCTGGAAGCGGCGCGCGCGGAGATCGCCGCGATCATCAACGCCGAACCGCGCGAGATCATCTTCACCTCGGGCGGCAGTGAGGCGGACAATCAGGCGCTGCTCTCCGCCGCGATGCTCGGCAAAAAGAAGGGCAAGAAGCACATTATCTCCAGCGCGTTTGAGCATCACGCGATCCTGCATACGCTCGAAAGGCTCGAGAAAAACGGCTTTGAGGTCACACTGCTCCCCGTGCACGAGAACGGTATTGTGCGCGTTGACGAGCTTGCCGACGCGATCCGCGAGGACACCTGCTTGGTCACGATCATGACGGCGAATAATGAGATCGGCACCATCCAGCCGATCGCTGAGATCGGAAAGCTCTGCCGTGAAAAGGGCGTGATCTTCCACACCGACGCGGTACAGGCGGTCGGACATCTGCCGATCGACGTCAAGGCGCAGAGCATCGATATGCTGTCCGCCTCCGCGCACAAGTTCCACGGTCCCAAGGGCGTCGGCTTCCTGTACGCAAAGAAGGGGATCGTGCTGAGCAATCTGATCGAGGGCGGCGCGCAGGAACGCGGCAAGCGCGCGGGCACCGAGAACCTGCCCGGGATCGTGAGCATGACGACCGCGCTCAAGGAAGCGGTCGAAAAGATGGACAGCGCCAACGCGCACAAAACACAGATCAGAGATCATCTGATACAGGGCTTGTCGCAGATCCCGCACAGCGCTCTCAACGGCGACGCAAAGGATCGGTTGTCGGGTAACATCAATTTCAGCTTCGAGGGCATTGAAGGTGAATCGCTGTTGATATTGCTCGATCAGAGAGGAATCTCCGCTTCATCGGGCAGCGCCTGCACCTCGGGCGCGCTCGACCCGAGCCATGTCCTGCTGGCGATCGGGCGCATCCACGACGTTGCCCACGGCTCCCTGCGGCTGAGCATCGGCGACGAGATCACCATAGAGGAAGCGGATTATATCATTGAGAACGTCAAGGAGGTCGTCGCGTACCTGCGGAGCTTCTCCCCCGTTTGGCGCGATCTGATGAGTGGCAAGAAAGAGTTTATATTGAAATAGGAGGAATACGATGGCATTATATAGTGAAAAGGTAATGGAACACTTTTTGAATCCACAGAATGTGGGTGTGATCGAGGACGCGGACGGCGTCGGC
>DNIP01000101.1:1655-2864 GCA_003499325.1 Oscillospiraceae bacterium | reverse complement strand
TTTCCTTATCTTAATGATATTGCCCGAGACGGGAGGTTTTTGTTATGTGATAATAGATTTTGGAGCAGGGGAAACCTTTTGTAGGGTGCGGCGCCGACACGCGTGTCCGACGTACCGCATGGCTGAAACGTTCGGTTTTAATCTAACGTACCCGAGAGCAGAAACGCCCGTCATTCTCGGTACGTCATAAATGCCGTACCCTACGGAAGTGTACATCACCTCAACGGACATTCATTTTGACAAATCTTCTGTCGCGGGAGCACCAAGGCGCTCCCCTACAAATCCTCTGCAACATTTACTGTAGGGGAGGGGCTTGCTCCTCCCGAAATATTTCCGATTACTCCTCCTGCAGCTCTTCCCAAAGCTCATACAATTCCTCGAGTCGCGCTTGCTTTTCTTCGAGCTGCGCGGTCAGCGCCATGAGCTGTTCATAATCGCTCTGCACCTCTTCCTTGGCGAGCGTATTCTGCAATTCTTCGGTCGCCGCTTCCAGCTCTTCGATCTCCGCCTCTGTTTTCGCGAGGCGGGTTTTTCTTTTGCGTTCCTCGCTCTGGCGCAGCTTTTTGAGCTGATAATCATTCAGCGGCTTTTCCGCCTTTTTCGTTTGCGGCTGATCGGGGGCGGGGGAGGGTTGCTGTGTGACGCGTTCAAGATAATTGTCATAGTTGCCCAGGTATTCCGTGACGCCGTCCTTGGTCATCACCAGCACACGGTCGGCAAGCTTGTTGATGAAGTAGCGGTCGTGGCTGATGATGAGCAGCGTGCCCTCATAATCGCGCAGGGTGTCCTCCAGCGCTTCTCGGGAGCTCGCGTCTAGATGGTTGGTCGGCTCGTCGAGCAGGAGCAGATTGCACCCGCCGAGCATGAGCTTTAACAGCGAGATCCTCGCTCTCTCACCACCGCTCATCGCGGACAGCGGCTTGTACACCTCGTCGCCCTTGAACAGGAATGCCGCGAGTGAGGTACGGATCTTGGTCTCGGTCATGCGCGGATAGGTGTTCCAGATCTCGTCGATGGCGGTGTTGTTGAGGTTCAAATTCTCCTGCATCTGGTCAAAGTAGCCCACGTCCACCATCGCGCCGTATTCGTATTCGCCCGCGTCGGGGCGTAGCTTGCCGTTGAGGATACGGAAGAGCGTTGTCTTGCCGCAGCCGTTGTCGCCGAGGATGAACACACGTTCTCCCTTGGTGATGTGCAGATCGACATGGC
>DNIP01000101.1:0-1545 GCA_003499325.1 Oscillospiraceae bacterium | reverse complement strand
CATCGTTGCCGCTTTCGTGACGCGGCTCAAATCGCATACGAATGCCCTCTAAAGCGCCGTCGGGCTCGACCATCTGCGCCTTGATGCGGTCGATCTCCTTCTGCTTGCTTTCCGCGGTGCGGATATTGCGCTCGCGGTTCCAGCGTTTTTGCTGTTCGATGATCCCCTCAATGCGCTGTATCTCTTTGAGATCGTTTTTATATTTGTTTTCGAGCGCTTTTTCATACGCCTGCTTCTTTTTAATGAAGTCGGAGTAGGCGCCCTTGTAGGTCATGCTTTTTTTGTGCTCGATCTCGACGGTCTTGTTGGTGACAGAATCGAGAAAGTAGCGGTCGTGGCTGATGATGATCATTGCGCCCTTGAAGTCGCGCAAGAAGCCCTCCAGCCACGCGACGGACGCAATGTCGAGGTGGTTGGTCGGCTCGTCGAGGAGCAGCAGATCACTGCCCGACAGCAGGAGCTTTAGCAGGCTGAGCTTGGAGCGCTGACCGCCCGATAACGCCGAGGTGGGCATATCGAATTCTTCCTCACGGAAGCCCAGTCCCGTCAGCGCCGAACGGGTGCGGCTCTTGTAGGTCAAGCCGCCGTCGCGCTCAAAGCGCTCGATCAGCTCCGTCTGCCGCGCGATCAGCTCGGTCAGATCACCCGTACTGTGCTCGATGGTGATCGTGATCTTCTCAATATCGTGCTCCATCTGCTTGAGCGCGCCGAATACGGACTCGAGCTCCTCATAGATACTGCGCTCGCCGTGGGAGCAGGCGTGCTGTTCCATGTAGCCGATGTTCAGACCGCGTTCGGTCGCGATCACGCCGTCTGTCGGCTCCAGCTCGCCGCAGATGATCTTGAACAGGGTGGTTTTGCCCACGCCGTTCCTGCCGATCAGTCCGACCTTGTCGCGGCTCTCGACCTCAAAGCTCATATCCTCAAATAACGTTCTTTCGCCGAAGCTCATACTGAGCTTGCTGACCGATAATGCAGGCATCATTCCACCCCTTTCGCTTATTGGTAGGGCGGGGCTTGCTCCCGCCGAAACCGATCCCATTTTTGGGAACTCCTTTATTTTACTCCAAACCGACAAAAAGAGCAAGTATATTATCCATAACATGACAGATACCTTTTCGATCGCTGTTGCATATCTTTCCCCTGAATCGATGAATATTCATTTTGCCGTGGGTATTGTCAAGATTTGCCGTTTGTGCTACAATATAGTGGCATATCTGAAAATAGTGTTTTGAGGTGTAGAACAATGGAAAAACGTAGTTCCTTCTCAGGCTCTGTCGGATTCGTGCTTGCGGCGGCAGGCAGCGCGGTAGGCCTGGGAAATATCTGGAGATTTCCGTATCTCGCGGCAAAGGACGGCGGCGGTCGGTTCCTGCTGATCTATATCATCCTTGCCCTGACCTTCGGCTTTACCCTTTTGATGACGGAGGTCGCCATCGGACGTAAGACAAAACAGAGCTGCCTGACGGCATACGGCAAGCTCAACAAAAATTGGGGTTTCCTCGGCGTACTCGCCAGCATCGTGCCGTTCATCATCATGCCGTA
>DNIP01000123.1:10585-12967 GCA_003499325.1 Oscillospiraceae bacterium | reverse complement strand
TTATTGCGTTAAATTCCGTATAACTTCGTTGTCCTCCTTGACAGGCGCCAGCCTGTCTGCGTCGTCCGCCTCGTTCTACGAAATTTTCCGTTAATAAATTTGTTAAAGCGTTTAATGGATACTTAGTATTATCAAAAACAGGAGGCGCCCTATGACAGATATTGAAAAGCTCAGAGAAATCATCCAAAACAGCCGCCGTATCGTCTTTTTCGGAGGCGCGGGCGTATCGACCGAGAGCGGGATCCCCGACTTCCGTTCGGCGGACGGCTTGTATCATCAACAGTACGATTATCCGCCCGAGGAGATCCTCAGTCACACCTTCTTTGTCCGCAAGCCCGAGGAGTTCTATCGCTTCTACCGTAATAAGATGATATGCCGGACGGCAAAGCCCAATAAGGCGCACCTCACGCTCGCCAAGTGGGAGAGCGAGGGCATCCTGCGTTCGGTCGTCACCCAGAACATTGACGGACTGCACCAGGCGGCGGGCAGTAAGCGCGTCCATGAGCTGCACGGCTCGGTGCTGCGCAATCACTGCATGAAGTGCGGCAAGTTCTACGGTGTGGAGAAGATCATCGAGAGCGAGGGCGTGCCGACGTGCGACTGTGGCGGGATCATCAAGCCCGACGTCGTCCTGTATGAAGAAGCTCTGCCCGAGGACACCGTGATGCAGGCGCTCGACGATATCCGCCGTGCCGATACGCTGATCGTGGCGGGCACCTCCTTGACGGTATACCCCGCGGCTTCCTATGTGCGCTATTTCGGCGGCGATCACATGATCCTGATCAACCGCGACGCGACCCCCTATGACCACATGGCTGACCTTGTGATCCACGACAAGGTGGGCGAGGTGCTCTCGCAGGTGTAATACTAATCCTTGATAAAGGTTTTTATTAAGGATTAGTGTAAAACACAATCATAGACAAACAACAGCGCCTCCTTGCGGAAGCGCTGATTTTTTGTGTTTGTTTAGTTGGACGCGCGTTTTGCCTTGACGGTGATCTTGTCATCGGGCTTGTGATCGTCGAGGACGTCATAGATATCCTGGAAGGAGGTGATCGTCTTGCCGTCCAGCTCGGTGATGATGTCGCCCTCCTTGAGCTTGGTGCCCGCGAGGGAGCCGCTTTCATCGATCGAGCTGACGAGAACGCCTGCGGGCGCGCCGGCGATCTCTCCCTCGCCAATCTCCTTGCCGGAGAAGCCGATACGGGTACGACCCTTGACATAGCCGTAGTGCATCAGATCGCCCACGATCTGTTCCACGGTCGCGGAGGGGATGGAGAAGCTCATGCTCTCAAAGTTCTCGGCAACCGCCTTGGCGGTGGTGACGCCGATCACCTGTCCGTAGATGTTGCACAGAGGACCGCCCGAGCTGCCGGGGCTGATCGCGGCGTCGCTCTGGATATAGCGCACGTTTTTGTTGACGGCGAGCTCACGGTCAACGGCGGAGATCACGCCCTTTGTCAGGGTGTTCTGGAACTTCTCGCCGCCGGGGGAGCCGACCGCGATCACGTCGTCGCCGATCTTGATCGTTTCGGAATCGCCGAAGGTGACGGGCTTGAGATCCTTTGCGTCGATCTTGAGCACCGCAAGGTCGGTCCAGCTGTCATAGCCGACGATCTTCGCCTGATGCTTGTCGCCGTTGTTCAGCACGATGTTGACGGCATAAACGCGGCTGTTGCCGATGACGTGGGCGTTGGTGATCAGATAGCCGTCGGAGGAGATGATCGCGCCCGATCCCTGCGCGACGATGTCGGCGGAGTTATCGGTGATCTTGTCCTTGTAGCACACCACGGTGACAACGCTGTCGATGACGGCATCATAGGCGGTCTGGGTGGTGTATTTGGCGTCGTCCTTATCCTTGGGGAGCTCCTCGAGCGTGATGTTCTTCGCGTTCTCATCGGGCTTGCCGACGGAATCGGGATTGTCGTCATCGCGCTTCTGGGTCTCTCCGTTGTCGGCGATCAGGGTGATGCTGTCCTCCACGTCGGTGAAGCTGCCGCCGTTTTGATTAAAGGAATACGGATCAAAACCGTATTCGGAGCCACCGTTGTCACCATTGCCGGGGATGGAGAAGGAGTAGGGGCTGTTCTGCGAGCTGCTCTTTTTGTTCTGTGTAGTCGCGATATAGACGCCAAAGCCCACGATCATTGCCGCGAGCAGCGCGCACAGGATGATGATGAACACCTTGGTGCCCGTGGATGTCGGCGGCTTGGGCGGATTCATGCTTGTCGGCTGCGCCTGCGCGTAGCTCGGCGCCTGCTTGGGCATCGGCGCATAGGGCTGAACCGACTGCATAGGCTGCTGCGGATAGGGGGGAGCCTGCGGTGTATTCTGCGGCGCCTGCTGATAGCCCGTGTTCGGATAGTAGTACGGAGCCTGCTG
>DNIP01000123.1:2303-10466 GCA_003499325.1 Oscillospiraceae bacterium | reverse complement strand
GGCTGTTGCATCGGCTGTTGTACAGGCTGTTGCATCGGCTGTACGGGCTGCTGTATGGGTTGCTGCTGTACAGGCTGCCGATATGCGCCCTGCTGATAGTAGGGCGGGTAGCCGTAGGGCGCCGTGCCGTTCGGATAAGCCGTCGGCTGTGCAGGCTGTACGGGAGCCTGCGTCGGCGGCTGAGGCATCGCGGGCTGCTCTGCGGGCTCTTGCACAGTCACCTCGGTCGGTTGCTCCTCGGTAATGTGCGTGCTCTCTACAGCTTTCACAGAGGCGGTGTTTTCTTCTTCAATGCGCTTTTGTTCATCTGTCAGCGATTGATATTCCTGTTCGGGATGATACTGCTGATTGGGAGTGAATTCTTCCATATTCAACTACCTTCCATTCTTAATCATAATAGATTATTCTTCAATTTCATTGTCAACGGTCGCTTCCACGAATTGTTGGTTCTGCTTTCTCTCCGGTTCGGGATTTTGCTGAACGGTCTTGGGCAGACGGATGGTGAAGGTGGTGAACTCGTTGACGCGGGAATCGACATAGATATCGCCGCCGTGCAGGCGCATGATGGTCTTGGCAATGAACAGCCCCAGACCCATGCCCTTCTTGTCGATACTGCGGCTCTTGTCGGTTTTATAGAATCGGTCAAATACATACCGGATATCCTCGGGAGGAATACCGGGACCGGTGTTAGAGATGCTGATGGATACGTCGTAGCGCGTTTCTTCCACACCGAAGTGGATGGTGCCGCCCTCGTTGGTGAACTTGACCGCGTTCTCGATCAGGTTATACACCACCTGATACATCAGATCGGGGTCGGCGTCGACCACAATACTGCGAAAGTCCTCGAGCCCCGTGATATGCAGCTTGCGGGCGATGATCTTCTGCTCGTAGCTGGCGAGGATCGTGATGATCAGCGAGAACATATCGAACTTCTGGCGGTTGACCTTTAACTCGCCGCGGTCAATGCGCGACAGGTTGAGCATCGAGGTCACCAGCCGCGACAGGCGCTTGACCTCGGTGGACACGATCTTCATATAGTGATCGTGGCGCTCGGGCGGGATGGTGCCGTCGAGCATACCGTCGATGAAGCCCGCGATGGTCGTCATCGGCGTTTTGAGCTCATGCGACACGTTCGAGATGAACGATCGGCGCATACCCTCACTGGACGCCAGACTGTCCGCCATGTAGTTGAAGGCATTGGCAAGCTCGCCGATCTCATCGTCGGAGGTGACGTTGACGCGCACCGAAAAATCGCCGACCGCGAATTTCTTGGCGGCGGAGGACATCTGCTTGAGCGGCTTTGTCATGCTGTAGGACATCACCGCGACAAAGATGATAATGATGATCAGCATCACAGCCGCCGCAGTCAGGAAAATATGCAGGAACGTGACCGGCAGTCCCGAGAGGAAGGTCGCCTTGGTGGTGACATAGCAGAACGCCGAGGGGCTTGATTCGGATTCCAGCACGATCGGTACGCCCGCCGTATAGCGGTTGTCGGAATAATAGCCGTCCAGTGTGCCCGAGGAGAAATATTCGCCAGGGGTGGTCTCGAGCAGCACCTTGGAGGGAAAGGTGCGGGTCTTGTGGATACAGTCGTCATTTTCCGAGCAATACAGGCATACGCCCTTGTTGTCGGTGATCAGGATGTCGGCGTCGAGGCTTTTGGAGATACTGCCGACCGTAATGCCGACGGGAGAATGATCGTCGATGACCAGTGAGTGAACCGACGGGATGATGTAAGAATAAGTGGTGATCGCCTCCGCCACCTTATGGGCGTTATCAAGCAGCGACTTCTTCTTTTGCTCCTCCCAATATTGGTTGACAAAGATGTACATGGTCACGCTCAGCGCGATGAAGCTGGTCAAAAGGATCGAGATGCCGAAGATCAGATATTTTTTGAAGAGGGATCGCCGCACACGGAAGTACGGCGCTTTCCCGCGGTATGAAGCGGACTTTTGGTTCGCTTGATCAGCCCTTTGTTTCAAATTTATAGCCTACTCCCCAGACGGTGCGCAGCTCCCATTTGTCGGAGACGCCGTCGATTTTCTCTCTGATACGTTTTACGTGTACGTCTACGGTACGGCTGTCGCCGTAGTATTCAAAGCCCCAGACCTGGTCGAGCAGCTGATCGCGCGTGAATACCTTGTTCGGGTTGGACGCGAGGTGATACAGCAGCTCCAGCTCCTTGGGCGGGGTGTCGATCTGCTTGCCGTCCACGATCAGCTCGTAGTTGGTCAGGTTGATGACGAGCTTGTCCCAGCGCACTTCCTTGACGGCTTCTTCGTCGGTATTGCCCATTCTGCGCAGGACGGCACGGATACGCGCGACGACCTCCTTGGCTTCAAACGGCTTGACCACATAGTCGTCCGCGCCCAGCTCCAGACCGAGGATCTTGTCGAATACCTCGCCCTTGGCAGTGAGCATGATGATCGGGCAGTCGGAGGTCTTGCGGATCTCGCGGCATACCTGCCAGCCGTCCATCTTGGGCAGCATGATGTCGAGCAGCACCAGCGCGGGCTGTTCACGCTCAAAGAGCGCCAGCGCCTGTTCGCCGTCGTTGGCGATCGCGGTGGTGTAGCCCTCTTTTTCAATGTAGAGGCGTAAGAGCTCGCAGATGTTCTGATCGTCGTCTACGATAAGGATCTTTCGATTGTTCATGGCGTTACCTCACGGTTTCTGTTTTTTCGTTTTCTTTTTACATTATAATATATTATTCTTTGAAATAGTGAACATTTTTTGAATTTATGGTGAGAATGGGATGAAATAAGAGGAAAACAGCGGGATCGGAACCCGTCCCATCCAAAAGAGACTGTCGCAAAAAAGTCATTTCATAACAGGATGACACTTTAAGGGGCTATCGCGATTCTCATTGCGACAGCCCCTCTATCATTTCATCAGTTTATTGTACACCTCGATGAAGGTGTCGATCACATACTGCGCCTCTTCATCCGTCATCACGGAGTTCATAGGCAGGGTCAGCTGATTCTTGTGCATATTATAGGCATAGGGGTAGTCCACGATGTCGAAGCCCTTTTGCTTATAGGCGGTCATCATCGGCAGCGGCTTGAAGTGGACGTTACAGGTCACGCCGCGCTGCTTCATCTCGTCATAGAAGCGGTTGCGGAATGCGGCGTCCTTGCCTAAAAAGCGTACAAAGTACAGGTGTCCGCTGGAGCGGTGATCCGCGCCGCGGTGGTCGAGCACCTGGATGTTCAGCCCCTCAAACGCCTTGTTGTAGCGGGTGATCAGCTCGTGACGGCGGTTGAGCATCTGATCGTAGCGGCGCATCTGTGCCAATCCGATCGCCGCGAGCACATCGGGCATATTGCACTTGTACTGGGTGTTGACGACGTCATACTCCCACGAGGTGCCCTTGTCCTTGGTGAACGCGTCCTTGGTCTGACCGTGCAGGGTCATCAGCATGTATTGCTTGTACAGCGCGTTGCTGTCAACGCCGGGGATCTCGCGCCATGTCGCGGCGCCGCCCTCCGCAGTGGTCATATTCTTGACAGCGTGGAAGCTGAAGTTGGTGAAATCGGCGATGGAGCCGCACATCTTGCCGTGCCACTGCGCGCCGAAGGCGTGAGCGGCGTCAGCCATGACGATGATGCGGCCGAGCGAGAGCTGGATCGGGTTTTCGGACGGCTTGAAGAGAGAACGCTTCTTCTCAACGATCTCAAAGATGCGGTCGTAATCGCATACCACACCTGCCAGGTCAACCGGGATGATGACCTTGGTCTTGGGGGTGATTGCTTCCTCCATCTTGTCGTAATCCATCTCGTAGGAATCCTGCTTGCAGTCGATCATCACGGGCGTTGCGCCGACATGATAGATAACGGACGCTGAGGCGGTGTAGGTATAGGTGGGTACGATGACCTCATCGCCGGGGCCTACGCCGAGCAGACGCAGGGTCATCTCCGCACAGGCTGTCTGGCTCGACAGACAAACCGCCTTTTTGGTGTTGCACATTTTGGCGATCTTCTGCTCAAAGAGCTTGGTCTTGGGACCGGTGGTGATCCAGCCGGAGCGCAGGGTGTCTACGACCTCCGCGATCTCGTCTTCTCCGATATCGGGAGGGGAAAAGGGTATATTCATCATAAGACATATCTCCTGTATCAGGCAAAACACGGTTCGCCCTATTTATACAGAATATATTATACACCCTGAAATAGAGAATGTAAAGAGGGGAAATGGACGAATTAGTAGTTGCTTTGGTGAGGAACTGTTGTAGTGAGAAGTTATTTTAGTTAGGAGTGAGGAGTTAGGAGTGAGGAGTTTCGGGAAACGGGTGATTGCGTTTTTTATTTGGCTCCTATTAAAACGCAACGAAATGTTTCCTTGCAATTATATTGGGTGAGGGCGAAGCCCTCCATCAACTCCTCACTCCTCACTCCTAACTCCTCATTCTCTTAAGCATCTCATACTTATGCTTCGTCGCCTCGCCGCCTCTTAAATGCCGTTCTTCTTTATTGACGTCCAGCACAGAGCGCACCTCCTTGTACAGCCCTGCGTTGAGCTTGGGGAGCAGGGTGGTGATGTCCTTATGTACGGTGGATTTGCTAATGCCGAATACCGCCGCGGTATCGCGCACGGTAGATTGATGTTCAATGATATATTCGCCTAAACGAATAGCACGGTCTTCTAAGATTCCTTTCATGGAAACCCTCCCTGAGCCTTGCGATGACGCGGCGCAGTTGTGTGCTGCGAACCGTTTCATCGAGTGGAATTCTGGTACAGTATATGGCGGGGCGCAAGAAAATATGCGGAAGAATATACCGTTCGATAATATTCATGTATTCTTGTGAAACGATTGACTTTATGCTTTGCGTGCGGTATAATTACAATGATTAATTGCGTGTATTAACTCATGAATAGATATCGAAAAGGGTTTTGATTATGAAGAAAATGAATGTCAGAAAAGGTTTTCTGATGCTTGCCGACGCGGCGTTGATCGCGATTGCGGCTCTGCTCAGTAATATGCTGCTGTCGTGGTACGGAATCGCGAAGCACGGCGATACGATGGGTATCGCCCTCCAGCCGCTCCGCATCGTCGGCGTGATCGGTATGAGTGTGCTGTTTTGCTTCTTTTTCCTGTTTGTGTTCGGCGCATATAACAAGGTATGGAAGGAGCTCAAAGCGAGTGATATCGCGATGTGCGGCTTGGCGGTCGTGTGCGGTTTGGGACTGAGCTTTCTGTTTATGCACCTGATGAATAAGCCCGCCACCATACAGTTTATCGTGTTGGACGCGATCCTGAGCGTTGCGGTGATCTGCATTTTCCGTTTCGCCTTCCGCAATACGGTTCGGGGGTTGATACAGGTAGGAGAAGCCCAAAACGAGGAGTATGACCGCACCCTGATCGTCGGCGCCGGTAAAGCCGCTCAAATGATTCTGCAGGAGATCAAATTTGCTCGGCAGGACCCGAACAACCCCTCTAATATGATTATGCCGGTCTGTCTGGTGGATGACGATCCGTCCAAATACCACACCAAGCTCATGGGTGTGGATGTCGTCGGCCGCACCAAGGATATCCCGCTTGTCTGCCGCCAGTACAACATTGAGCTTGTGATCTTCGCGATCCCCTCCTGCACCGAGGAGGAGCGTAAGCGCATCATGGGCTACTGCTCTGAATCCGGCTGCCGTATCAAGACGGTACCGTATCTGAGCCAGCTGTTCCAGGATGATGATTCGCACCAGATCCTCACACAGGTCAAGGATATCAAGATCGAGGATTTGCTCGGACGTCCTCCGATCACCTTCAACAAGAAGAAGATCCGCGATTTTATCTACGGCAAGACCTGCATGGTCACGGGCGGCGGCGGTTCCATCGGCTCCGAGCTGGTGCGCCAGATCGCCAAGTACCACCCCGAGCGGGTCATTATCGTGGATATCTATGAGAACAACGCTTATGACATCCAGCAGGAGCTGTACATCGAGTACGGCGACGATCTGGATCTCGTCACCCTGATCGCTTCCGTGCGCGATTATGCGAAGATGGACAGCATCTTTGCCGAGTATCATCCGCAGATCGTGTTCCATGCCGCAGCGCATAAGCATGTTCCGCTGATGGAGGTATCTCCGACCGAGGCGGTCAAGAACAATATCTTCGGCACGCTCAACATGGTGAACCTTGCCGAAAAATACGAGGTGGAGCGCTTTGTCATGATTTCCACCGATAAGGCGGTCAATCCCACCAACGTCATGGGCGCGACCAAGCGCTGCTGTGAGATGATCGTGCAGAATCATTCCCGCAAGGGCAGCAAGACCGATTTCGTCACCACGCGCTTCGGCAACGTGCTCGGCTCGAACGGCTCCGTTATCCCGCTGTTCCGCCGCCAAATCGAGGCGGGCCGACCCGTTACCGTCACTCACCCCGATATCATCCGCTACTTCATGACCATCCCAGAGGCGGTATCGCTGGTGCTGGAGGCAGGCGCGATCGCCAACGGCGGCGAGATCTTCGTCCTCGATATGGGCGATCCCGTCAAGATCACGACCCTCGCCGAGAACCTGATCCGCATGTACGGCAAGGTGCCGTATCGTGACGTGGAGATCAAGTTCACGGGCTTGCGCCCCGGCGAGAAGCTCTATGAGGAGCTGTTGATGGACGAGGAGGGTCTGACAAAGACCGACAATAAGAAGATCTTCATCGGCAACCAGATCGACGTCGATTCCGATAAGCTGAACCAACAGCTCGACGAGCTGCGCGAGATCGTTGAGACCAACGATAATGACGCAACCGTCAAGAAGCTCGAGAGCATGGTGGATACGTTCCATCACGTGAATAATAGATAAGAGAGAATAGATATCAGAGAATAGAGAACAGTGAAGGGCGGACGCTGCCCGCACCTGATTATATATTTACTATAAATCAAAAACGCGTCAGCGTTTCCTTTCACTGTTATCTGTTATCTATTATCTGTTATCTCTACTATCTTTTCTCAAAAAAAGGAGGTTAACATGAAAGTATTACTGACAGGCGGCGCCGGATATATCGGCAGCCACACCGCTGTAGAAATGATCGAAGCCGGCTACGAGGTCGTCATCGCCGACAATTTCGACAACAGCTCGCCCAAGGTGCTCGACCGCATCGAGACCATCACCGGCACCCGTCCTATCCTCTATGAGCTGGACGTCGCGGATCGCTCCGCGGTGGACGCGATGTTCCAGAGAGAGAGCTTTGACGCGGTGGTGCATTTTGCGGGACTCAAGGCGGTAGGAGAGAGCTGTGCCATCCCCGTGCGCTACTACCGCAACAACATCGATACCACTCTCACCCTCTTGGAGGTGATGAAAAAGCGCGGTGTACACAACTTCGTGTTCAGTTCTTCCGCGACCGTTTACGGTATCCCCGAGGAAGTGCCGCTCAAGGAGGGTATGCCGACCTCCTGCACCAACCCCTACGGCTGGACAAAGTATATGAATGAGCAGATTCTGACCGACGCGGCGACTGCCGATCCCGAGCTGAGCGTGGTGCTGCTGCGCTATTTCAATCCCATCGGCGCGCACAAGAGCGGTCTGATCGGCGAGAATCCCAACGGCATCCCCAACAACCTCATGCCCTATATTACGCAGGTGGCTGTCGGCAAGCTCGAGCGCCTCGGCGTATTCGGCAACGATTATCCCACCCATGACGGTACCGGTGTGCGCGACTACATCCATGTCGTCGATTTGGCGCAGGGTCACCTCAAGGCGATCGAATATGCCGCTGCGCACAAGGGCACCGAGATCTTCAACCTCGGCACCGGCGTCGGCTACAGCGTGCTGGATATCGTCAACGCCTTCATGCGCGTGAACGATATCGAGATCCCCTATGACATCAAGCCCCGCCGTGCGGGCGATATTGCCGAGTGCTATGCCGATCCTACTAAGGCCAAAGAGGGACTGGGCTGGACAGCGCAGTACGGCATCGACGAGATGTGCCGCGACAGCTGGAACTGGCAGAGCAAGAACCCGAAGGGGTATTGATCGGTTAACGGTTAACGGAGAACGGTTAACGGTGTCGGGAAACGTTGACACGTTTTGGATTGATAGAATGACTGCATAAAGTTACGTCCGTAACTCTTTGAAGAGTTGCGGACGTTTTGTTTATTATCGTGTTTGGAGTATAAAATATATAAATCGGGAGAGGGCGCAGCCCTCCCTTCACCGTTAACCGTTAAC
>DNIP01000123.1:1437-2161 GCA_003499325.1 Oscillospiraceae bacterium | reverse complement strand
CGGTTTTCTTGACTTTTACCCCTTCTTATGATAAAATTTTAACGTATGGTGTATACATATATACTGTATGCTAAAACAGCCCTCCCAAAGGAGGTCAAGAGGTCTGTTAGCGCCGGGACCGTAATTGGTTGACGAGGTTTGGCGGTTATCGAAAGATTCGGCGGATGCCGCCACGGCAAAATACGCAAGCTCAATCAGAGCCACGCACTGTGGTTTTATCAGCTGCAAGGGGCAGCTTTCAGTAATACTCGGAAGGTATTTTACATACATTTTTGCGTACAGCGTGTCGTAAGAGAGAAACGAAAAAGCAGAATCAACACTGTAACAGAGGTTCTCTTATTGCTTATTCAAATATGCAAATCTACCAATATACAAACCTACTAATTTACGGAGGTAACTATTATGAGAGTTGTTATTCAGGAAAACTACGATAAAATGTGTCAATGGGCGGCGAAATATATCGCAGACAAGATCAACAATCACAAGACGGGTCTGCTTTTGAATCGTCCCTTCGTTCTCGGTCTGCCCACAGGCTCTTCTCCCATCGGCGTTTACAAGGAGCTGATCCGCATGAATAAGGCGGGCGAGGTCAGCTTTGAGAACGTTGTGACCTTCAACATGGACGAATATCTCGGTCTGCCCCACGAGCATGATCAGAGCTACTGGTACTTCATGCACGATAATTTCTTCAATCATCTTGTCGACATGAAGCCCGAGAACATCA
>DNIP01000123.1:0-1356 GCA_003499325.1 Oscillospiraceae bacterium | reverse complement strand
ACGGCATGACCGACGATCCCGAGGGTGAGTGCGCGCGCTATGAAGAGAAGATCGCTCTCTACGGCGGTATTGACCTGTTCATGGGCGGTATCGGTGTAGACGGCCACATCGCGTTCAACGAGCCGTTCACCAGCCTTGCGTCCCGCACTGGCGTCCGCAACCTGACCACCGACACCCGCATCGTCAACTCCCGCTTCTTCGGCAACGATCCCGAGGCTGTTCCCGCTCAGGCACTGTCTGTTGGCGTAGGCACCGTTACCGATTCTAAAGAGGTACTGATCCTGATCAACGGTCACAACAAGGCAAAGGCGCTGGCTGAGACCGTAGAGGGTTCTGTCAGCCACAAGTGGACCTGCTCCGCTCTGCAAATGCACAACGGAGCGATCATCGCCTGCGATGAGGCGGCTTGCGACGAGCTGACTGTCGGCGCTTACAAATACTTCCTCGATATCGAGAAGAAAGAGAGACTGTAAACCAATGTATACCATTAAGGATTTATACGACCTTGATCACACGCTTGCGTGTGAGTATCTTTCCCAATTCACTTATCCTTGGGAAGCGTTAAAAGGGATAAAAGACATGATCATCGCATTGGGCGAGACCCTCGGCGATGACTATGAAGAGAGAGCTCCTCAGGTGTGGGTGCACAAGACCGCCAAGGTTTTTGACTCCGCTTATCTCGGCGCTCCCTGCATTATCGGACCGAACACCGAGGTGCGCCAGTGCGCGTTTATCCGCGGCGCGGCTCTGGTCGGCGCTGACTGCGTCGTTGGCAACTCTGCCGAGCTTAAGAACGTCATCCTCTTCGATCACGTTCAGACCCCGCATTATAACTATGTCGGCGATTCGATTTTGGGCTATTTCTCCCACATGGGAGCGGGCTCCATCACCTCGAACGTCAAATCCGACAAACAGCTCGTTGTCGTCCATAACGGCACCGAGAAGATCGAAACGGGACTCAAGAAATTCGGCGCGATGCTCGGCGACTATGTCGAGGTCGGCTGCAACGCCGTATGCAACCCCGGCACCGTGATCGGCAGACACTCCAACGTCTATCCGACCTCCTGCGTGCGCGGTGTTGTTCCCGAGAACTGCATTTACAAAAACAGCGGTGAAATCGTAGAAAAGAGGTAATTCCCATGGGTAAATATTTCGGTACAGACGGCTTCCGCGGTGAAGCGAACAAGGATCTGACCTTCGATCACGCGATCAAGATCGGTCGATTCCTCGGTTGGTACTACGGCGCGAATCAGGGCAAAAAGGCGAAGGTGCTGATCGGTAAGGATACCAGACGCTCCTCGTACATGTTCGAGTACGCGCTGTGCACAGGCTTGATGGCGAGCGGCGCTGACGCTT
>DNIP01000181.1:6440-21361 GCA_003499325.1 Oscillospiraceae bacterium | reverse complement strand
CTTCCTTTCCCAAAGGAAGGCTTTTTTTGAGCGTAAAAACATATCTACAGGGATTAGGGTAAATCATCCGAGCCTGATGAAAATGGCGATCACTTATTGGTGAAGTCAAGGGAATAGAAGCCGAATCGCGGGAAGGACGCTTCATCGGCGACAGCGAGCAGGAGTGTGCCGTCTATCGAGGGGAACTCCTCCGCCTGCATGAGAAAGACCGACTCCTTCTTCAGACTCCATTCCGAGGTGAGCACGGTAACGCGGCAGCTTTGAGAGCGTTCCCTCAGGCGGTTATAGACGCCCATGATCCACAGGCTCTCGATGTCGTAGCCCTCGATAGGCGTTTTGCTGACGCCTGCGATCTCGCCGCTCAGCGCGTCATGGGGGAGGGGCTTGCGAAATCGCAGATTGAGCATTTCATCGCCCACCACACTGCGGCAGGCACAGCAGAACACGCCGTCGGCGGTGCGGTACTCCCGATCGGTTAGGGTGTCGAAATCCTCGCAGAAATCGCGCAGTGCGGCGGTCTCTTCCTCCGTAAAGCCGTTGAATTCCTCTTTTTCGGGAAGAGGGATATCGCACAGCTCGCGTGCCTTGGCGATACAGTCGTTGTAAACGGGGAGCTTGATATCGCCCTTGTCGAGGTCGGAGAGCAGACGGCGGTTGAGCTCATCAAAGGTGAGCGTTCGGCTGTAGGAGAGGTCAAAATCACGCTCATGCTCAGGATAGCGGTGGTAGCGGCGACAGGTCAGGCGGTTGTGTTCATCAACGCCGTAGACGTTGTACGCCTCAAAGATATCGTTGCGCTCGCGGCGCTCGATCCCGCCGCGCACCTGACTGCGGCACCATTCGACAAAGGGATCGACAGGCGGCTGCTCCATAGGCGGTTCGGGCTCCGCAGTCGCGGGGCTCACTTCTTCGGGTGCCTCAGTGATCGGTTCGGGTTTCGGTTTTTCGGAAGATCGAAAGAATTTGAATGGATGTTTCATAGCTTCCTCCGAGGGATTTGATCTGACTATATGATAGCAAATAATAGAGGGTTTGTAAATGACGGGATTTTCGGTTGCGGGGGCAGGAGATTTGTGGTACAATCTCAAAAGAGGTGAATGCGAATGAAAATCGTTTTGACAGACGCGCAGACTGTCGTCGACGAGCTGGTGACAGCCGACTGCCTGAGTGAGTTCGGAGAGGTCGTGTCCTACGGACTGCTCCGATATGAGGAGGTCGCCGAGGCAATCGCGGACGCGGACATCGTATTATGCAACAAAACGCTGCTTGACAGCCACACCCTGCGGCTCGCTAAACAGCTCAAATATATCGGCGTTTTCGCGACAGGCTACAACAATATCGACATTGACTACTGCCGCGCGCACGGGATCACCGTGTGCAACGCGGGATCGTATTCAACCCAGTCGGTCGCGCAGCAGACCTTTGCGCTGATCCTGGCGCATTACAATCAGATTTCGGCGTATGATCGCTATGTAAAGGACGGCAGATGGAAGCGAAGTCCGACCTTCTCGCCCTTTGTTTATCCGCTCAACGAGCTGATGGGGAAAACGCTGGGCATCGTGGGACTCGGCGCGATCGGTCAGGAGGTAGCGGCGATCGCGAACGCCTTCAGGATGCGCGTCATCGGCTACAACCGCAGTGTGAAGAAGGTGCCGAACGTGGAGCAGGTCAGCTTTGAGCGCTTGCTGTGCGAGAGCGATATCGTTAGCGTGCACTGCCCGCTCAACGCCGACTCCGAGGATCTGTTCAACAAGGACACTTTCTCTAAGATGAAGAAGGGCGCGCTGTTCGTCAACACGGCGCGCGGCGGCGTAGTAGTGGAACAGGATCTGTATGACGCGCTCGAGAGCGAGCACCTCGGCGGCGCGTGTCTGGACGTTCTGCGTGTGGAGCCGATGGAGGAGGATTGCCTGTTGATGGAGGCGAAGAACTGCGTCATCACGCCGCACGTCGCATGGGCGCCGCTGGAGACCCGCCGGCGATTGATGGGGATCGTCGCGGATAATATCAGGAACTTTTTGAACGGCACACCGACCCACGTGGTGAGCTGAGAAGGAGATAATATGATCAGAAGAGCGAAAAATACGGATATCGACCGTTTGAATGTGCTGTTGTATCAGGTACAGCAGCTGCACGCCGACGGCCGTCCCGATATCTTTAAAAACGGCGAAAAAAAATATACGACAGAGGAGCTTAAGGGCATCATTGCCGACGACATGACCCCGATCTTTGTATACGAGGAGGACGGCACGGTGATGGGCTACGCCTTTTGTATCTACCAAATCACGCTCGAGTCGGAGCAGCTGCACGCCCGCAAGGTGCTGTATATCGACGATCTGTGCGTGGACGCGCCGTATCGTAGAAAGCATATCGGCGAGAAGCTGTATGAGCATGTGCTCACGGTCGCGAAGGAGAACGGATGCGACAGCGTGACGCTGAATGTTTGGCGCGTCAACCCCTCGGCGGAGCGATTCTATCAAAAAATGGGCATGGAGCCGCTGAAAACGATGATGGAAAAACGGCTCAGATAACAAAAAATATGCAAAAATATGAGTGAGCAAGACGGGAAATAGATCGGGGAGCACCCATGCCGATCCGACTGAAAATACAGAGAAAAAACCTGTGGCGGACGGCTTTTTATTGACAGATTTTTTGCGGAATGTTATAATAAAAAATATACTGGGAGCAGCATATGCCGTTTCGGACAAACAGAATTTTTATGCGAATTAAGCAGATATTATTCATAGCGATTCGACGCGGATCACGTTGATCGCTTGATTGACCATACAGCTATCGGGAGGAAGAAAATGCGTTTCACTGACAAAGGGATGAGAAAATGGCTCGGGATACTGTCGATCCTCGTCATGCTGATCGGTATGGCGACGGGGACTGCCGTGCAGGCGTCCGCGTATGCTGAAACGGCGATATCACTGACGCGCGCTGAGATCCCCGAGTCTGTATTCGGCATGCTTGTTTTTATCATCATCTTTCTGGTGCTGGCGCTGGTCACAGTGGTCGTACTGCTGGTCGTGCTCATCAGCAAGAAGAAGGAGAATCATGATCTCCCTCCCGCTCAGTATCCTCCTATGCCGACAAACGCGGAGAACTATCATCATATTCGGCCGATGGATATGTCCGGGAACCCTGCCGCCAATCAGCCGATGAAGCCCGTGGTGAATCGCCCGATCGAACAGCCGGTCTCACGCGCGCAGGATCCCGATGATTTCGGAGTGGATGACCCGATGGAGAGAGTCACCGCGGAGGGAGCGAGCGAGACGGTATCGCTCGATATGGATGGCGTCAGCTTCACCATCAAGCGCAAAAACGGCGAGGAAGAGATCGTGATCAGTCAACCCGATTTTTACATCGGGAAAGAGAGTTCCAAGGTGGATTACTGCATCACCAACAATAACTCGGTCAGCCGCAGACACGCCAAGCTCAAGGTGCGCTCGGGCAAATGCTATATCAGGGATCTGGGCTCGACCAACTGCACCTATATCAATGGCAAGAAGCTCGCGCCCAATCAGGAGGTCGCGCTGATCCCCGGCGACAGGATAAGATTATCGAACGAAGAATTTGAGTTCATCGGATAAACATACAGCGGCGCAAAATAGCGCCGTGCAATATGATGGAGTGGTAAAATGGAAAAAGGCATACCATATATGAAGCGGACGATCCTCTTTCTGCTGATCTCGTCGCTGGCGCTGTTATGCGCCGTATTCGACAGCGTGGACAACGGTGTGGCAAAGTCGATCTCATTCATCGGCGGACTGCTGTTCTTTTTGTTCCTGCTGCTCGGCTACTTCATGTTCTACCGCTTCACACAATTCCGCAAGCAGAACAGCGATCCTGCCGAGACGCAAAAGGGAAAGCCCGGGATCATCGTATTCTTCTCCCATCCGCAGGCAAAGACAGCGGATATCGTGATGGTCGTTTCCTTCATCATCAGCTTGGTCACACTGATTATGGGACAGGTCAACGGCGCGATACACGCGAACTTCCTTTTTAACCTGATCTCGGTTCTGTCCTCCGCCGTATTCATCTTCGCAGTGCAGATGCACGCGATCCTCAACGGCGTGAACTATCGGTATTATTTATCGATAAAAAGTGAATAAACACAAGAAACCCCACTCGTGTGAGTGGGGTCTCAGGCTGTAGAAAAACTTTATAATTGTCATTCTGAGCGATTAGCGAAGAATCTGAAAGTGCACATTTTCCGTCAGATTACACATGATAGGTGTAATATAATTGGATAGATTGCACTATAAGATCCTTCGGGCGCACCCTCAGGATGACAGTTCACAAAACTTAATATTACTTTTTCGACAAACTGAAACCCCACTCGTGTGAGTGGGGTCTTTTTTATGGCTAAAATCCTACAGTCCTGCCACGGCTTTGCCTGCGATCAGGTTTTCGGCGCCCTCGATCAGGCTGTTGATGTAGGTCTTGCTGACAGTGCCGATGGTCTTTCCGTTATATGCCATGACATACTTGGAGCCGTCGCCGCCGTATACGGTGAGGGTATCGGCGGAGCGGTCGGTCGTGTAGCTAAAGGTGACGGTCATCACCTTATCCTTGTCGTCGGACTCCGCGGCGCCGCTGTTCTTGATCATCGCGATATTCTGGTAGAATACGTTGAAGTCATCGGCATTGAGCTCCTTGCCGTTATAGGCGGCGGTGGAGGTCGTGTTCTCCTGCTCGTTGCCGCTGTCGTCGGTGTTCTCTTCGACCGTCGTCTTGATGTCCAGCGTGAAATCGGTGCTGCCCGCCGAGAAAGCGATCTTGTCGATATAGCGGAGCTTGGCGTTCATCGGGTTCTCGGGCATGAGAAGCTCGACGCTCGTCTTAGCCCAGCATACCGCCGCGAGCTGGATGGAGTAGATCACGTTCTTGTCAGGATTATAGATATAGACGATGCCGTCGTCCTTGGGCGCGGAGCACCGCAGGGAGATTTCAGTATCGGGATAGGTCGCGTCGATCTGCGCATAGGGCTTGCCCACACCGTAGGAGGAGAGCTGATCGTCGCTCGGATTGACGCAGACGACCGATTCCGCGTACAGACCGCGGATATTGCCCGCAATATCGCCCGCTTCGATCGCGTTGGCGGGCATCTCGATCGGCGCTGTCATCAGATACGCCGCCGTGATGGCTTCATCCTTGTTTGGGACGAGGACGATCTCATCGTCAAAACGCGAGCCGCTGATCGTCGCCTTGGAAAACTCGGCGTTATTGCTGTCCTCCATCTTATCGGTGATGTTCAGGCTGATGAAATTGTTGACGCTGTAGAGGAAGCTCTGCACGTCGGTGCTGTTGACCAGATAAACGTCCTTGGAGGTGCCGAACGCGACATAGGTACCTGCTTCTCCCGCCGCCTCGTTGCCGACGCGGATGATCGACGAGGTGTCGTCGGTGTAGGTGACCTTCGCGGTAGCGCGGGGCTCCTCCAGACCGAAGTCGGCGAGGTTGGCGTTTGTTTCGATGATACGGGTGAATTCGATCGCACTGCTGTGCTTGGCGATGTCGTCGGCAACGCCCTCCTGCATCGGATATTTCTCAAAGCCGACGAGCTTGTAAACGGTCGCTTCACCCGAGGGTGTTTCGGCGGTCACGCTGAAAGAGCCGTCCTTGTTCTCTACGTCGATCTGCTTGATCTGTGCGGGGACGTATTCCAGCAGGGAGCCTGAGCCGTTTTTCAGGATATTGCCCTTGTCATCAAGCGCGATATTCGCTTCATGCATGCCGTTGTTGACGCTGAGCGACAGCTCAGCCGCAGGCGTTTCTTCCGTTACCGTTTTTTTGGAATTGGTTCGCAGGACGATCAGCAGAACGGCTAAGATCGCGACCGCTGCGACGGCGGCGATCAGGATGATAAGGGGCTTGCGCTTATTTGAGGGCTTCGCTTGCTTCACTTCCTGCTCACGGCTCAAAAAGCTGTTGAGCGCCTCATCTTCCTTTTGATCATCGGGAGCATTAACAATCTCAACCGCATGATCGGCAGTCGCGGATTCGGTCGGAGCGGGATCTGCCGCGGTTGGCTTTTCGACAGGCTCTAATAATTCCTTTTTATTCTCATCCATTATTGATGCCTCCTGCGGATCCAGATGATCAGTCCGATGACCAGAACGGCGATCGGGATAACAAAGCGTACTAAAATAGACGGGAACAGGATCGCGTTCATCGAGGTGATACCGAGTTCTTTAGAGGACGGATCCTTACCCTCGATCACAACGCTGATATCCTCGCGGTTCGACAGGGTGTTGAAGAGGTTGACGAAGTAGGCGGCGTTGTTGTATGCGGTCGAGGAGAGGTAGTTGCCGGTGACAGCTTCATAGGAGCCGATGACGACGACCGAGGAATTCTTGCTGCCCTCCTTGCCGTCATTGCGGACACCGATCGCAGCGCCGTTGAGGGATTCGGTCTTGGGCTCAAAGCTCTTGATATCCTCCTCCTTCATATCTCTGGGGAAGAGGAAGCTCTTGTCAGAGGATTTGAGCAGCGGCTTTGCCATCGTTTCATCGGTGATGGTGACGGGCATGGTTAGCATCATGACGACGGGGATGGAGGGGTTGCGGAGGTTCTCGGTATAGGCGGTGTCCTCACCGTAGTCATAGATGGAGATATAGTGGTTCGCGCCGGGGATGACGTGGTTCTCGCTGTTCTCGTAGATATAGCCGTACTGCATCTCCATGCCGTAGTCGGCGAGCAGGGCGTTCAGATTCGGGAAGTCGCTGAGCTCGTGCTGATCGTTCGGGAAGTAGAACAGGTTGTGACCGAATTTGCCGTCATTATCGAGCCACTTGGTCAGGGTCTCATATGCCTTGTCGTCGAGATCGACGTCGGGATCGTAGATGATGACGAACTCGCTGTCATCGGAGATCGACTCATTGAGCAGACTGACGGTCTCGACCTCATAGGCGTTGTTCTCGAGCAGCTTGGTAAAGGCGGATAGATCCTGCTCGCCCTGTCCTGTAAGCACGGTCACCTTGGTCTTTTCCTTGGTGGTGACGTTGACGATCGCGGTGGTGAGCGCCTGCTCGACCTTCTGACCGGTGATGACGATGGTGCCGTACTGGCTGTACTGCTCCTGATTGAAGGTGAACAGATCGGTCAGGTCGACCGCGCGGTAGAGCTCGCCGCTTTTGACGAGCACAGCATGGCTTTTTGTCCAGTCGACCTGTGTATAGGGAGCCGTGAAGGTCGGCTCGGCGGCGAGATCGACATAATGCAGGGTGATATTGTCGGAGTAATTATCGATCGCGTGGATCAGCTTATTTGCCTGCACGCGGTATTTGTAGGTGGAGCTGTCGCCGCTCTCAAAGTCGCTCTCCTTTTGGAGCACATAGAGCTCGACAGGCTCCTTGACCTCGTCGAGGTACTCCTTGGTTTCCTTCTGGAGCTGATAGGACGCGTTCTCGGTCACGTCGATATACAGCGGATGGGTGTCGGTGATGACGGAGAGGATGATATTGACCAGCACGACTGCCGCAATAAACAGCGCCGTTAGCAGGATGGACATAGCGCCGCGGGTGAGCTTGCGGTTCTTCGGCTTCTTGGTCTGTTGATTCTCGGAGGTATTTCTATTCTGTTTCATCTTCTACCTCCTTAGCTCCAGCGGCGCTTCTCAAACACTCTGACGCACAGGAACAGAAAGACCGCGATGACAGAGAGGAAGAAGACAACACTGGATAAATTGATGATTCCGTTGATGAAGTTGGTGAAATGCGCGTCGAAGGAGATGTTGCGCAAGAAGTTGGTCAGCCAATCGACGTTGAACACGTTGGACAGCGAATCCAGCATATAGATCAGCAGTCCGATACCGATGGATACGACCGCCGCGATCACCTGACTCTCGGTGAGCGCCGAGATAAACAGATCGATCGCGATCAGTGCGCCGCCCATCAGCAGCATGCCGAGCATGGTGGTCAAGAACACCGCCCAGTCGGGGGCCGCGTAGAACGAGAGGATGACGGCATAAAGCACATAGATCGCGTTGCAGATGCAATACAGGAGGAACGCTCCGAAGAATTTGCCGAGCACCATCTCGGTCAGGCTGATCGGCGCGGTCAACAGCGCCTGATCGGTTTTTTGCTTGCGTTCTTCGGAAAAGCTCTTCATCGTAATGATCGGGATGACCAGCATCACGATCATCAGCATGCTCAAAAACACATAGCTCATCGAGGTGGTGTTCGACAGCAGGCAGTACATATAGAAGAACAACCCCGAGAAGAAGTAGAATACAGCGAGGACGATATAGCCGATCGCCGAGTTAAAATAGGAGCTTAGCTCCCTTTTGATGATCGCGGACATCAGTCCTCACCTCCTTCGGTCAGTTTCAGGAAGCTCTCCTCCAGCGTCATGCCGCCCGGACGCATCATCAGGATGGGGCAGTTCGCCTTGGCGAGCGCGTTGAATACGCCGCGTCGGATATCGACGCCGGTCTCGAATTCGACCGTGTAGCTCAGTCCCGCGCCCTTGGTGACGCGCTTGACGCCATCCACGGAGCTGATCGCGTTACGTACGGTGGTGGTAGCGCCTTCGACCTCCAGTGCGAGGATGCCGCTGCCGCTGAGGGTCTCGCTGAGCTCATCGGTCTTGGCATCCGCGACGAGCTTGCCGTTGTTGATCATCACGATGCGGTCGCATACGGCGGACACCTCGCTGAGCACGTGGGACGAGAAGATGATGGTGTGCTTCTTGCCCAGCGACTTGATCAGCTTGCGGATATCGATGATCTGCTTGGGGTCGAGTCCGACCGTCGGCTCGTCGAGGATCAGCACGGGCGGATTGCCCATCAAGGCGCCCGCAAAGCCGACTCTCTGGCGGTAGCCCTTGGAGAGATTCTTGATGACGCGGTCGGCGACGTCCGCGATCTTGACGACCTCCATGACCTCGTTGATGTGCTCCTTTTTGGGCAGGCGCACCTTCTTGAGATCAAAGATGAACTCGAGGTAGCGGCGCACCGTCATATCGAGGTAGAGCGGCGGCTGCTCGGGCAGATAGCCGATCTTTGCCTTCGCCGCTTTAGGGGAGGTGAGGATGTCGGTGCCGTCGATCAGCACAGTGCCCGACGTTGCGCCCAGATACCCCGTGATGATGTTCATGGTGGTACTTTTACCCGCGCCGTTGGGGCCTAAGAGACCGACGACCTCGCCGCTGTCGGCGGTGAAGCTGATATCGTCGAGTGCCTTGACGCCGCCGTAGCGCTTGGTAATATTTTTCACTTCTATCATATGTTTATCTCCTTTGATACCTTGAAAGGGAGCGGTAAAGCGCTGTTTTCTGAAAGGTATCCCATATTAAACCAATATAGATTATAGCATAGCAAAGCGCAATAATCCAGTGAATATATTGTAAATATTAGGTGACGGCAATGTGAAAAGAAGCGTTTGGGGTTGTGCAGGTGAATGGTGAATCATGAATGATGAATGGTGAAGGGAGGGCTCTGCCCTCACCCGTTGATAGGTGATGCTGAAAAGGATGGGGGCTTACCATGTTGCTTTTGACAGCTCCCTCCCATCCTATAACAAATACCCCCGAGAAAAACTCGGGGGTATCGTTATGCTATACAGCAAATATTCGGTTAAACCGTTAATCACTCACTCTTCGCTCTCTCGGTGAGGATCTCGGACGCGTGCGCCCTTTTCCTCGCAATGATACTGAGCGGAAAGAAGCGGGATGCCGCTTATTCAGACTTCGCTCTCTCGGTGAGGGTCTCAAAGCGAGCCTCAGCGGTCTTTTCCGCCTTCTCGAAGAGCTCCTCGGCTCTCTGCGGGAAGGAACGGGTCAGCGCGGAGTAGCGAGCCTCGTTCATGATGAAGTCGCGATAGGACTCGGTCGGAGCCTTGCTGTCGAGGATGAACGGGTTCTTGCCCTCAGCCTTGAGTCTGGGATCATAGCGGAAGTTGTTCCAGTAGCCGCAGGCAACGGCGCGCTGCATTTCCTTCTGGCAGTTCTGCATGCCGCCCTTGATGGAGTGCATCTCGCAGGGAGCGTAGCCGATGATCAGCGACGGACCCGGATAAGCCTCCGCCTCCTGGATCGCCTTGAGGGTCTGGTTCATGTCAGCGCCCATCGCGATCTGAGCGACATAGATGTAGCCGTAGGAGATCGCGATGTCAGCCAGAGACTTCTTCTGGATCGCCTTACCGGCTGCCGCGAACTGAGCGACCTGACCGATGTTGGAAGCCTTGGAAGCCTGACCGCCGGTGTTAGAGTAAACCTCGGTATCGAATACCATGATGTTGACGTCCTCACCGGTAGCGAGTACGTGGTCTACGCCGCCGAAGCCGATATCATAAGCCCAGCCGTCGCCGCCGAAGATCCATACGGATTTCTTAGAGAGATATGCCTTGTTTGCGAGGATGTCCTTTCTGTACGGGCAAGCCTCGTCAACCTTCTCGACCTCTGCGAGCAGCGCCTTGGTCGCGGCGCCGTTCTTCTCACCGTCGTTGAGAGTAGCGAGATACTCGTCGGCAGCAGCCTTGAACTCAGCGGTCGCTCTCTCGTCAGCCATCATTTCCTTAACGTCAGCTACCAGACGATCACGGATCGCGCGCTGACCGAGGAACATACCCAGACCATGCTCGGCGTTGTCCTCGAACAGGGAGTTCGCCCAAGCAGGACCGTGACCGTCCTTGTTGACGGTGTAGGGAGAGGTAGCGGCAGGACCGCCCCAGATGGAGGAGCAACCGGTCGCGTTAGAGATATACATTCTGTCGCCGAACAGCTGGGTGACCAGACGCGCGTAAGAGGTCTCGGCACAGCCTGCGCAGGAGCCGGAGAACTCAAGCAGCGGCTGCTTGTACTGCGAGGAGATGACGTTAATCTTCGCGGTGGTCTCGGGCTTCTCGGTGACCTTCGATACACAATAATCGAATACTGCCTGCTGATCGTCCTGAGACTCACGGGGAACCATCTTCAACGAGTTGGTCGGGCAGACGCCTACGCAGACGCCGCAGCCCATGCAGTCGAACGGAGAGACAGCCAGGGTGTACTTATAGGTTTTGTTAACGGCTCTGGGACCGTACTTGATGGCTGCGGGAGCATCGGCAACCTCAGCCTCGTCCATCGCGTAAGGACGGATGGTAGCGTGCGGGCAGACGAACGCGCAGCGGTTACACTGAGCGCAGGTCTCGTTGTTCCACTCGGGAACCATGACCGCAACGCCGCGCTTCTCGAACGCGGATGCGCCCTGCTCGAAGGTACCGTCAGCGTGGTCAACGAAGGCGGATACGGGCAGGTTGTCGCCGTCCATTCTGCCGACAGGCTCCATGATGCTCTCGACCTGCTTCTCGAGCTTGGTCATCTCAACATCGGCAGCCTTCGTGTCAGCGTCAACAGCAGTTGCCCAGTCAGCGGGAACGTCGATCTTGACATAAGCGGTAGCGCCGGCGTCGATCGCCTTCTCGTTCATCTCGACGATCTCTTTACCCTTCTTCATGAACTTCTGCGCCTTTTCCTTCATGTAGCCGATCGCCTCTTCCTCGGGCAGCACCTTGGACAGGGAGAAGAACGCGCTCTGCAGAACGGTGTTGGTACGCTTGCCCAGACCGATCTCAGCCGCGATATCGATCGCGTTGACGGTGTAGAGCTTGATGTCGTTCTTAGCGATATAGCGCTTGGTCTCGGCGTTGAGGTGAGAATTCAGCTCCTCGGGAGTCCACTGGCAGTTGATCAGGAATACGCCGCCGGGCTTAACATCCTGAACCATCTTGTAGCCCTTGAGGATGTAGGAGGGGTTGTGGCAGGCAACGAAATCAGCCTTGTTGATGTAGTACGGGGACTTGATGGGCTTGTCACCAAAGCGCAGATGGCTGATGGTGATACCGCCGGTCTTTTTGGAGTCATACTGGAAGTATGCCTGTACGTATTTATCGGTATGGTCGCCGATGATCTTGATGGAGTCTTTGTTTGCGCCTACGGTGCCGTCGCCGCCCAGACCCCAGAACTTGCACTCGATGGTACCTTCTGCGGCGGTGTTGGGAGCGGGCTCCTCAGGCAGGGAGAGGTCGGTGACGTCGTCGACGATACCGATGGTGAAGTTGTGACGGGGAGCGTCCTTCGCGAGCTCCTTGTATACAGCGAATACGCTGGAGGGCGGGGTGTCCTTGGAACCGAGGCCGTATCTGCCGCCGACAACCTTAGCGGTGCAGCCGTTGGCAGCCAGAGCGGCAACTACGTCGAGGTAGAGCGGCTCACCCAGCGCGCCGGGCTCCTTGGTGCGGTCGAGGACTGCAATCTTCTTCGCGGTAGCGGGGATCGCCTCAACCAGCTTATCAGCGCGGAACGGACGGTACAGTCTGACCTTGACCAGACCGACCTTCTCGCCGCTCATGTTCATGTAGTCGATAACTTCCTCTGCAACGTCGCAGATGGAGCCCATCGCTACGATCACGCGCTCAGCGTCGGGAGCGCCGTAGTAGTTGAACAGCTTGTAGTCGGTGCCGAGCTTCGCGTTGACCTTGTCCATGTACTCCTCAACGATAGCCGGAAGAGCGTCATAGTACTTGTTGCACGCCTCACGATGCTGGAAGAAGATATCGCCGTTTTCGTGAGAGCCGCGCATGGTGGGATGCTCGGGGTTCAGCGCACGCTCACGGAACGCCTGTACAGCGTCCATGTCGGTCATTTCCTTGAGGTCGTCAAAGTCCCAGACCTCGATCTTCTGGATCTCGTGAGAGGTACGGAAGCCGTCGAAGAAGTTGATGAACGGTACTCTGCCCTTGATGGAAGCGAGATGAGCGACAGCGCCCAGATCCATAACCTCCTGCGGGTTGGTCTCCGCCAGCATCGCAAAACCGGTCTGACGGCAAGCGTAGACGTCAGAATGGTCGCCGAAGATGTTCAGCGCGTGAGAAGCGACGCAGCGAGCGGATACGTGGAATACGGACGGGAGCAGCTCGCCCGCGATTTTGTACATATTCGGGATCATGAGCAGCAGACCCTGAGAAGCGGTGTAGGTGGTGGTCAGCGCACCCGCGTTCAGCGAGCCGTGCACGGTACCTGCGGCGCCTGCTTCACTCTGCATCTCTTCTACCTTGACGGTAGTGCCGAAGATGTTCTTCATGCCCTGTGCGGACCACTGGTCTACGTAGTCGGCCATCGGGCTGGACGGTGTGATGGGATAAATACCTGCTACTTCGGTGAACGCATAGCTCACCCAAGCGGCGGCGTTGTTGCCGTCCATGGATTTCATTTGTCTTGCCATGTTTTTCCTCCTGTTTTTGCATCACTGTAAGATGAGCTCTGTCCTACACTGACGCAGATTTCCGGTCCGTCCGCGGTGGCAAAAAACCGCAGACTTATCCAACTAGTATATTAGCACTTTTTGTCGCTTATGTAAAGGGGAAAATGTGGTAAATTTGGATAATAAATAACAGATAATAGATAAGAGATAACAGATAAGAGATAATAGATAACAGTGAAGGGAGACCCCTCCCAAAACCCTACCGTACAATGCCGCCTGAATGCGAAGCAGATGAAATGTCTATCGTAGGGAACGGCGAACACGCGTGTCGGCGCCGTACCCTATAACACATTCATATCCTCAACGGATGTTGCATTTTGACCAACGCCCTGCCGCGGGAGCACCGAGGCGCTCCCCTACAAATCCCATGCAACGCCTTGCCGCGGGACGTCGGGCACGCGTGTTCAAGCGTCGACCCCTACAAATCCGCTGAAAGGTCTACCGTAGGGGATGACGCTTGCGACATCCCGCAACCTTCCCGAAATATGCCACCCAAACGCGGAGCAAATCAATCTTTGCGTAGGGTACGGCATTTATGACGTACCGAGGATGACGGGTGTATCTATTATCGAAATCGTGAGATAGGATAGAAACGCTCCTGCCATGCGGTACGTCGACAAGCAGTAGCTCTCAGCCAATCAGCGTTCGCAAGTATGCTCCGCTTCTTGGGAGAGCCTTGCATGGGAGTTGTAAGCCAAATCAAAGATTTGGACAACTCCTCAAGCGCCGTACCCTACAGCCCTATCTATCGTTTCTCGATGGCACACACATGGAGCCGATGTTGCACAAAATTTTCTTAAATTCGCTATGATTCTTATTCTAAATAGGTATGGAATTTTTGACGGTTTATTGATAAAATATCATTATCGAAAGTGCACGGTTTTGTAAGGGCAGCAGCAAGGGAGTCAGCATATGTATCGCAACATTATTTTTGATCTATATGGCACACTGATCGATATCCGCACCGATGAGTTTTCGCTCGATTTCTGGCGCAAGGCGGTGCAGGTATACGCGATGGGCGGCGCGTCGTTCACCCCGGGTGAGTTGCGATCCTCCTACGCAAAGTACGTCAAGCGCGCTCTCAGGCGCGAGCGGCTCCGGCACCCGACCTGCAAGCATGTTGACATTGATCTGTTGCAGGTGTTTCGCCGACTGTACTCGGACAAGGGGATCAACGCCGATATAACCCTGCTGCGCAAAACCGCACGCCGCTTCCGACAGGATTCGACATTGTTCATCCGCCTGTATGACGGCGTGATCGAGCTGCTCGAGGGGCTCAAAAACGCGGGCAAGAGGATCTTCCTGCTCTCGAACGCGCAGGAGAGCTTCACCATCCCTGAGATGGACGAGCTCGGCATCCTGCCGTATTTTGACGGCATCATGATCAGCTCCGAGGAGCGCCTGAGCAAGCCCCAGCGCCAGTTTTTTGAGAAGCTGATCGAGCGCTATTCCCTCGACACCAAGGAGTGCCTCATGGTCGGCAACGACAAGAACTCCGATATGCTCGGCGCCAAGAGCGTGGGCATCGACGGGCTGTATATCCACCAGGAGATCAGCCCCGAGGTGAGGGACGAGAGCGAGGTTACCGCCAAATGGAAGGTCATGGACGGCGACGTGCACAAGCTCCTGCCCCTGATCCTGAGTGAGGATGAATAATACTAAGTATCATTAAAAC
>DNIP01000181.1:0-6404 GCA_003499325.1 Oscillospiraceae bacterium | reverse complement strand
AGTATGCCTGCGTCCTCCGCCTTGCTCTGCGAAATTTCTCGCTAACAAATTTGTTAAAGCGTTTAATGGATACTTAGTATAAAATCGGAGGCTATTATGAAAAACAGCAGTATCATCATTAAAATCGCGTTCATCGTGTCCGCGATCGCGTCGCTGTTTTCGATCGTGACGCTGATACGCGCTATCATCATCAAGGCGAATATCGTGTTGCCGATCATCCAGGTCGTCGGATCGCTGGCGATCTTCGCGATATGCTTCATCATGTTTCGCACGTTCTCTCAGACAGAGGAAGAGGATGCGGAAACGGACGAAGAGAGCGCGCGGGAGGACAGCGAAGCCGAACAGGCGGAGCAATCGGAGGATGAAATCGAAGAAAAGTATCATTTGTCCGCGTTTGAAGAAAAGAAGGATAAAGAATAAAAGTAAGGCGCAGTCGTTTGACTGCGCCTTTTGTCTTGATATTGAGCGGTCGGGTTATATGCGATCGGATCACTGCTCCGACGCAAAGATCCATTCGCCGATCTTGCCCTTGGTCTGGAGTCCCGCGTGATAGCGCAGGATATTCATGGCATCAAGCATGTTGACCGTGCCGTCGCTGTTAGCGTCCGTGCTGACGGTGTTGTAGCTCAGCGCCTCGCCTGCCATGACGCGCTGGATATAGCTCGCGTCCAGGACAGAGAGCTGATAATCGCCGTTTGCGTCGCCGACATAGCCTGTCGCGGGCTCGATCGTGCGGATGGTATACGGGATGGGATCAAGCTGGTCGTTGCCCTTATCGTCATAAATCAGCCTTATCATATCGGTCGCGGTCTTACCGTAATAAAAGCACTTGGCGTAATGCCATATTTCAACAGTACCCGGCGCGATCGCCTTCATGCGGATCTTAAAGAAGTGGTCGTTCTCGGTAAAGGCGCTCACACCCGCAAATTTACTGAAGTTATATAAAGCCGCGTTTTTGTAGTCAAAATAATTGGTGACGAGATTGGTATTGCGGAGCTTTGAGGGGAAGGAGTAGGCGTTCATATTGATGCTGCCGTCGGATCGCTTCTCACCGTGCTCAACGATCTGTACGTATCGGTCGTCGTAGCGCAGCTGACCCTCGCCGATCGTCACGGGGTAGCCGGCGGTGTTCAGACCGACGTTGTAGATGAACTCGCTACCGACCTCGACCTCGCCGAGAACCTGTCTGCGGCAGGTGATGGTCAGCTTATTATCCGCGCCTGTTGCGTCAAGATCGACGTTCTCTGCCGCGGTATTCAGCGAAAAAACCGTGAACACAGAGGCGATCATCGCCGCGATGATGACCAAGCTGAGGATTCTTTTCATTTCACATCGACCTCCTGTCGTACGAAATGTTATACTATTGTCTAATAAAACAGCTGTTTCATCCGTTTTATCAGAAACTGGTATGATGAGATGCCAATGGGGGTGTGCATACATCTATATTGTAATGGAAAGCGCTCGGAATTGCAAGCCCTTTACACAAATGTAATCTGTCTTTATCAGATTTATTGTAGCACCCGCGGAGCATCCTTTGGTGAACAGGCTGTGAATTACCCTTGACAAAAGCGGAAAAACACGAAAAAATATTCGAACAAACGTTGCATTTTACGAATAAATGTGGTATGATAATGGTGAATCAAAAGAGGAACAGGTGATTGTATGAAGCCGTTGACGACAGGACAACAAAAAGTATATGATTATATCCTCGAGTGCTCCGAGAACGGACGCGTTCCCTCGGTGCGTGAGCTGTGTGACGCGACGGGGTTCCGTTCGACCTCCACCGTGGCATATCACCTCAAGGCGCTCCAGGAGCGCGGTCTGATCGAGCGTGAGGAAGGGCTCAACCGCTGTATCCGCCTCAAGAACGAACAGCCCACCTCCAAGGTGCCGCTGATGGGGCGCGTTACCGCGGGTCAGCCGATCTTAGCGGTGCAGGATATCGAGACCTATATCCCCGTGCCCAAGGATATCAGCAAGGGCAGAGAGCTGTTCGCCCTGCGCGTTGTGGGCGAGAGTATGATCAACGCGGGTATCTTTGACGGCGATATCATCATCGTGCACCACACTCCCTCCGCCGACAACGGCGATATCGTTGTCGCGATGGTCGAGGATGAAATCAGCGGCGAGAGCAGCGCCACTGTCAAGCGCTTTTATAAGGAAAAGGGGCATATCCGCCTGCAGCCCGAGAACGACGCCTTTGAGCCGATCATCGTGGACAAGGCGGTGCTCTTAGGCAAGGTTGTCACCCTGATCCGCAATTATGAGTGATCAGTGGTTAGTGATCAGTGGTTAGTGGTTAGTGGTTAGGGGTCAGTGGTTAGGGGTCAGTGGCTGGTGATTAGGGGTCAGAGGGTAGTTGGTGAAGTGTTTGAAATTTGTTCAACGCTCGTTAATAGAACGTTAACAACTTTTTTGAACCGTTTCGCTATAATATAACCATGCAAGAGAGATACCGCAACTCCTTGTATGTTCTACCCTCCTCATACGGATCCCCCCTGATCCGTATAAAAAACCCTCATTTTATTTGGATTTTTCCCCAAAGAGAAAGCGTGCACCTCGTGTGCACGCTTTCGACTTTCTATACAGATCAAAGATCGTTATCGATCGTATCATCATCCGAGCTGCGGATATTGTCGTCATCCACGTTGTAGATCGTCGTATCCCGCTCACGCGGACGGTAATCGCGGTAGCGCTCCTCGGCTGTCCGCGCCTCGCGCTCACGCTTGCGGCGTGCCTGACGGCGACCGTCCGACGCGGTGTATGCCGCGGTGGAGAACACCACGCCCATGAATACCGCGACCACGGCAAAGAACGCGATGATGCACAAAATCCACCATGCGATGTTGACCAGCAGCATGATCACACATGCCACCACGACCACGACTACGCACAGCGCGCCCGCCGCCAGCAGGGTGGTCATCCTGTCCTCGATCTTGTCAAAGAAGCCGAACATCGGTGAGAGCGCGACGAGGAACATCATGATGATCGTGACCAAATAGCCGACGATGATGTTCCTGATCTGCGGATGCGCCATGTAGATCAGCATATCCAGCAGCATCGGAACGCACAGGATGACAGCGGGCACGATCGCATGCTCACGGTCGAGCTTGCGCCACATCAGCATCAGGTATACGCTGCCGACGCAGCCGAAGATCGCGACGCCGACAAAGCCGTGGATCAGCGGCGCGAAGAACAGGATCACAAAGTCGATGATCGCGATGATCCCCATCCGTGAGCCGACCTTCGTCCGCAGGAACGGGCGGATATCCTGCGCCTTTTGCTTGTAGATTTCCCATAATCGAGTCATCACTTACCTCCTTGTCAGAGCGTGGGTCAGTATGAGTGGTCAGTGGTTAGTGGTTAGTGGTTAGTGGTTAGTGGTTAGTGGTTAGTGGTTAGTGGTTAGTGGTTAGTGGTTAGTGGTTAGTGGTTAGTATTATGGTTATTATACCATATATTGACAATTTTTGCAACTATTGCAGATCGCCTCGATTTTCGGTTGCACTTTCCGGCAATTATTGTTATAATCATACTATACTTGTCATTGCGAAGCATCAAAAGAGATGCCGACGCTGTGGCTATCTTGACAGCATGAACGACCATTTTCAGGAGAGCACTATGGACAGAGGATACCCGCGGGTCACCGTCAGCAAAAAATGTGAGCGCTTCATCAAGGGCGGCCATATCTGGGTCTATCACGATGAGATCAAAGCGATCGACGGCAGCTATGAAAACGGCGATATCGTCGATGTGCTGACCGAAAAGGGTCGGTATCTGGGCTCGGGGTATATTAACGATCATTCCAAGATCCGTGTGCGGATCATCTCCAAGAACGCGAACGACCGCTTTGACGAGGCGTTCTATCGCCGCCGCGTCGAGTACGCGGTCGATTACCGCCTGACCGTGATGGGAGAGGATTTCTCCTCCTGCCGTCTGATCTTCGGTGAGGCGGACAGCTTCCCCGGCTTGACGGTGGACAAGTTCGAGAATGTGCTGGTCGCGCAGGTGCTTTCCTTAGGTACCGACCGCGTCAAGGGCACGATCTTTAAGCTGCTGATTGAAGTGCTCAAGGAGCGCGGCTACACAATCGACGCGATCTATGAGCGCAACGACGTCAAGGTGCGCGAGCTGGAGGGGCTCAAAGAATACAAGGGCTTTTTCCCGATGGACGGACTGCGCGCCGATCTGAGCGGCGAAGTCGAGATCACCGAGAACGGCATCCGCTATCTGGTGGATTATGTGAACGGACAAAAGACGGGCTTCTTCCTCGACCAGAAGTACAACCGCCGTGCGATCACGAAGATAGCAAAGGGCAGAAGGGTGCTCGACTGCTTCACCCATACGGGTGCCTTCGCGCTGAATGCCGCGACCGTCGCCGAGCACGTCACCGCCGTCGATGTGTCGCAGACCGCCATCGATATGGCCAAGCGCAATGCCGCCTTAAACGGCATGACGAACCTCGACTTCGTCACCGCGAACGTGTTCGAGCTGTTAACGCAGGCAGAGCAGGAGCACCGCCGCGACTGGGACTTCATCATCCTCGATCCGCCCGCGTTCACTAAGTCGCGCTCCACCGCGCGCGCCGCACAGCGTGGCTATAAGGAGATCAACCTCAAGGCGATGAAGCTCCTGCCCCGCGGAGGGTATCTTGCGACGTGCAGCTGCTCGCACTTCATGCCCGACGATCAATTTTGCAAGATGCTGTATGCCGCCGCCGCTGACGCGAACGTCAGCCTCAGACAGATCGAATGCAGACAGCAGAGCGCTGATCATCCCATCCTGTGGGGCGTTGAAGAAACGGATTATTTAAAATTTTATATATTCCAGATTGTGTAAAGGAGGGACAAGCATGAAAAAGATCATTGCTATCTTAGCGCTTATTCTGGCGATCGCCGCGATTGTCTCGGCGAACGCTGATGATGAAGAGGAGGAGTAAAGAAGAATGTGTATGAAGAAGATCACTGCCGTTTTGGCTGCGATCCTGATGCTCACCGCGGTTCTGACCGCCTGCCATAAAAAGAAGGACGATCAGACAGCCGATACCGCGACAAAGGACAGCGCTGTATCCGAGACCGTGAAGCCGTCCGCCACCACTGCCGTGGTCGAAACGACCGCCGAGGGCGCAACAGTCGAAAAGGATCAGGAGGGCAACGCCATCGAGATCAGCTCCTCCGGTGAAATTCTCTCGATCAAGGACAGCGACGGTAAAACCGTAGAGATCACCACCTATCTGCAAACGCACTATTTTGTATCTACCGAGGGAAGGGCCTACGGCAACGCTCAGACTGACGGAGAAACGTCCGATAAGGCTGACGCAAAGAACGACGCCTCGTCAAAGAGCGAGAGCAAAAGCGCCTCCTCCCAAAGCGAGAAGAAGCAGGAAGAGGCGACCCATACGATTGAAATGCCCGACGGCAGCGATGAATACGAGCTGCCGATCATCAAATGATCATGAATATTTGACACAAAGAAATCCCCCATGCTTCGGCATGGGGGATGCTGTATTATATAGGGGTTTTCAGCGATCAGAAGGATCTTCCGCCGCCGCCGTGCGTTCCGCCGCCCGAGCTGGTGTGCGAGCTGCTGTTGTTCTTGGGACGGGCAGTACGGCTGACAGTGCTGTACAGGTACGAGTCACGCGACGCGGTGACATTCATGCTGCCGGGGCGGACATAGCTGACCGCGCCGTGCTGCATCTCAACGCTTTTGAGCTGCTTCTTCATGAACATCAGGATGAGCATCGCGATACCAAAGCCGATCAAAAACGCCAGCGGAAGCATATACCATTTCAGATGCGGTGGCACCGCCTTCTTGATGCCCTGCGCGATGTTGTTCAGAAAATCATAGTAGCCCTTGGAGTCGGGACTGTGATGGTCGAGCGCGTCGTCAAAGATCGCCTCACGCTCACTGTCCGAGAGCCGCTTGATGCACTTGCCTGAGGTGGAGATATAGATATCACGCTTGCCCTTGCCGTTGTTGAGAACCAGCAGAACGACGATGCCGTCGGTGTTCTTGCCGAAGTTGGTTTCATAATATACGTCGGCATAATCACGCGTTGTGCCGTTGTGCGAGAAGCTCGCGCCGTTCAGATCCTTCACGGTCACGAAAGCGAGATTGCATTTGCACGCTTCGCTGACCTCGTTGATGGTGGACTGCAGGGCGGATCTCTCGCTGTCGGACAGCACTTGAGCGGCGTCGTCCAGCTTGGTCAGGTAGGTGGCTTCGGCTGCTGATACGGGGAGCATTGCCGCCGAAAGGATCAGGATCACGGCAAAGAATGCCGCAACAATTCGTTTTGTCATCTCGGCACCCCCTTACAGCAGCTGCATCAGCCACATACCGCCGTAGATCAAAGCGCCCGCGGCAGCGGTGACGATGGCGGCAAATTTCCAGAACTTGCC
>DNIP01000005.1:547-12964 GCA_003499325.1 Oscillospiraceae bacterium | reverse complement strand
CTGATCACTGATCACTGACCGCTGATCACTCATTAAATATATCGCTGCCGACGGCTTTCTCGACCGAGGTCTTTACCGCCGCCATGCCCTCGCCGGTATTGCCGGTCACACCCGGGATCAGGATGATTGCGGGTGACGGCTCACTGCGATACTTTTCAATTTCTTTCTCTAAAAAGGAAGCGGCTGCCTCCGTGATATAAATGATGCTGTAGCTTTGACTCTGGCACAGCTTTCTGAACGCGGCGACATTGTCTTGAGCGGGATCAAAAAAATAGGTGTCAAGACCGAGAGCGGCAAAGCCGTAGACGCTCTCTTTATCGCCGAAAACAGCTATTCTCTCAGACATACATATCCCTCAGTCTTTCTTTGATCGTATTCTCAGACAGATGGTTGAGCTTGGCGGAGAGGATCATCCGCACCGCCTTGATCTCATTCTGCCGCGCGATGATATAGGCAACAACGGGGCCGATGCCGAAGGGCTCCCATTTCTGGGGCTTCATGGCATTCGTCATATAGTCGTCGCACCATTTCTCAAAGGCGGACATTGAGACTTCGATCGCGTCAACAGCGGAACGGTAGTCGGTCGAGGAGAGATAATTGATGACCTCTTCCCTGCCCTCGGACGCCGCCTGTGCCAGTCTTTCGACGTTAAGCGTATCGCACTCAGCTAACGCTCTGCGAATGAAATCGATCTTTTTCTTAGTATTCGCGCAACGGATCGCGATCTTGATATCCGCCGCCGCTACGAACATTTCGCAATACAGGCGGATCATATCGCTCTCGCTTTCCTTGCCGAGCCGGTACACATGCTCCATGCACGCCTTATCCACGATGATATCGCAGAGCTGACCGTCGGAGGTCTGCAACAGCGTCGTCATCGCTTCCTGTGCGACGTCCCGCATATATTCGGGCAGATCATGGTATTCACGCGTCTTGACCGCCTGATAGATCGCCTTTGCGTCCTCGACGGAATCCTCGATCAGCAAGCCGTCGGGCTCGATATCGCGCGTGATGCACTTCAAGATGACCTTGAGATTGTGATAATCGTTCGGGATCAACAGGAAGTTGAGCACGCTGATATCGTCGATCGTCTCGTTGATGAATTCCCAGAGCTTGTTTTCCTCGATCGAAAGCAGCTCCTCGGGAAGGTGATCGGAATTATCGCCCCAGCCCTTGTCGCGTAGCAGACGCATGACAGCGTCCGCGTCCGCGGACATCAGCAGCGCGTTGAGATCGGCGTCGGACAGCAGCTTAGTCTCTTTGAATCTGATACGAGCCACAGCATAAGTATAATCCTGCTGCATGATAACCCTCCTTATCAGAACAACAGCCTGCCGGCTTTGTCGGAGAGATTCTCCGCTTCACCCGCAAAGATGGCGTCGAAAGAGCAATTCTGCTCAATGCCGCCGTATTTCAGAATGAAACCCGCGTCGATGGGAGCAGACTGATCCGACAGAACCATACTGCCCTTCGCCGCCTGATTCAATTCTTTGAGAAAATCCGCAGGTAAACGATCCTTGTCGTTTTCGCCGAAGAAGATCACGCCGTCATCCTCCATCGAATACTTCGCGACCATGCTCTTGATGAGCGCGAAATATTCGTCCTTGGGCAGACTTTTTGCAGTCGCTAAGCCCTCTTGAAGCATGGTGTTGATGATCTGCTGCTTGGTGTACAGCATGACGCGTTTTTCTTCGAGCTCCGCGGCGGAATCACCGCGCTTTTTGATATCTGCAACATGGGCGGCAGTTCTGTCCTTGCCGTCAGCGACGATCTGATCTGCCTGTTTCTGTGCGTCGGCAATGATGGCATCCGCCTTTTGACGCGCCTGAGCGAGGACAGAATCACAGGACTGCACCGTGTTGTTTTCTATCTCTTGTATGATTTTATCAATACCGGACATATTTTTCTCCGATCACATACCGGCAATGCCGATAATAGCAAGCATAGAGATAAGGAGAGCAAGGATAGCGTAGGTCTCGACCATTGCGGGCATAAGGATAGCCTTACCGAACTGATCGGGCTTTTTGGCTACGGTACCGATACCTGCGACAGCGCACTTGCTCTGATAGATAGCGGAATAAAGTCCGCAGAAGGCAATCGGGAGAGAAGCCGCGAGATACAGGAGACCCTGGAGCGCGGTTACCTCTTTTACTCCGCCGATCAGACCGACGTTAGAGAGGATAAGGATACCGACGAGAAGTCCGTAAATACCCTGGGTAGCGGGCAGAAGCTGGAAGATCAGAACCTTACCGAAGAGCGAAGGATCCTCGGCAAGTACGCCCGAAGCGGCTACACCCGCCTTACCTACACCTATAGCCGAGCCGATACCCGCCATCAGCGTAGCGACAGCCGCGCCGAGCAGCGCGAAGAATAAACCTGAATTCTGAAAAAACTCTGACATATTAATTGTCCTCCTTGACTGTATAATGTTTTGTATTGATTTGGAAAGGCTTGAACTCTCGTCCCCCGCCTTTATAGAATTTACCGAAGAATTCAACGAACTGCAAGCGGTTCGTATGCACATAGGCTCCGAGAGCGTTGATGCCGATATTCACCGAATGACCGATAACGAACACTATGATGAAAACGATCACGCCGATGACGCTGTCGCCGAGTATCGTGCCTACAAGGTTGAAAACCTGAGCGATGATACCGGTCGCCATGCCGAGAGCCAGTAAACGGCTGTAGGAGAGGATATCGCTTAAATATCCCGTTGCGCCGTAAAGACCGTAGACGCCCTTTAATAGACGGATCACGGGATTCCTGCTCTCTCTGCCGGAAAAGAGTACGATGATGACCGCTCCGACGGCAGCCATGATACCGCCTATGGTTAGGAATATCGGCGGGATGGTGAAGCCCGCTATGTTACCCATCATATCGGTAGACAGCAGAGCAAGTATAGCGCCGCCGACCAAGAGATACCAGCTGATAACGTCGTATATCACAGGCAGATACTCTTTGTTTTTGATATAGTTGTAAGCCATGATTCCGAGACCCACGAACAGATGGATAATGCCTAAGAGGAACGACAGCATAAGAACCTTCATGGGATCCGATACGGGGTTAAGCCATAAAGGCACCACAAATCCGGGTATCGCGGGCGGCTGAGTATGGAAAAAGGTAGTGGAGATTACCGATATAGCGTCACCGAAGAACGAACCGAACAACAGTCCCCAGATCGTGGTGGACACGCCGCACCAGAAAAACATCTTCATACTGCGCTTGAGTCCCGGTTCCATGCCCTTGAACTTGAACAGGCACACGGCGCAGGCAATCGCCATGACAAGACCGTAGCCCGCGTCGGAGAACATCATGCCGAAAAACACGTAGTAGAAGATTGCCATGATCGAGGTGGGATCCGCCTCGTGATGATCGGGATAGCTGTAGGAGGCGAGCACCGATTCGGCAGGCTCCGCAAATTTGTTGTTCTTGAGCTTGACGGGAGCGTCGTCATTCTTCGCTTCTTCGAGCTCGACCTCCGCGTCAAAGGTAGTCTCGAGGTATTCCTTCAAGCTCTGAGCGTCCGGCTCCGGAATATAACCCGTCAATACAAAGGTATTGCGCGACGCCGCGATATCGTCGTACGCCGCGTAGCGCTCGGTCTTCATAACGTAATAATCCTCGAGGAAATTGAGCTTTTCGGCATATTTCTCGTAGGATTTGATGACGTTCTCGTTCTCCAGTATCCTGCCGTCGCGATTGCTCAGATGCTTGTTGATCTCCTTCTCGCGTTGCTTCGGGATGACCGGAGAGATATAGGAAGGATACTCAAAGCCGATCCGCCTGAGCGCGTCGGACACCGCATCGGCGTCCTTGCGGGAGGTCAGGATAAAGACGCAGGTCTGGTTGGTGTCATGCGAGATCATCTCGACCTCGATCCCCTCGACCTCGGGGATGATCTCGGCAAGCTCGGTGACGATCTCGGTGGTCGTCTTATCGCCGGGGAACTTACCGATAAAGGCTCTGGTGGTCGCCGTACCGGTGAAATTCATCGGCACATCCAGACTCAGCCACGGCCGGATGATCTCGAGCTGAGACTGATACTTGACCTTTTCCGCCTCGTTGGTATCGATATTCTTTTGACACGATATGATATCGTATGCAATCCGAAGGATATCCGGCGTTTCGTCTACCAGCTTGTCATACTCCTCGCGAGTGAGCAGTTTTCGCCCTTTAAAAGAGCTTAAAAGCCCTTTCTTTTGCTTGACGTACCGAGATAATATCTCGTTTGCTTCCAGCGCGGTGGACGCCATGCGTTGGTACTGCGCCTGATAAGCGGAGGTATCGTCCTTGAAAAAGACGCTGTCCTCGATGTTGAGGTTCTCGATCTCTACGACCCCTCGTCGCTGGAGCGCTTCCAGAATATCCTTGCAGTATTTGAGCAGTGCATAGACATAGATGCGCTGCATTTTGAGCATAGCCATGATGCTCCTCCTTACTGCGTATTATAATAAACGGTTGAAATTGCCGAGGAAATACCTCGCATGAAAACAATAGACTAACTCAAGGTTTCCTGAATCAGCTTATTGATCACGTTTTGCTTTTGCTTAAGCGTTTTTTCAGAGAGCGCTTGTGCTTGAGCCTGAGCCTTCGCCCTGCGGTCACGGATGATCTCGTCAGCGCGGGACTGCGCTTCGACAGCCGCCCTGTGATCGAAGTCATCCGCTTTCTTCTTTGCGTCCGCGATCATCTGCTGTGCGCGCTGCTTTGCATTCTCGATCATCTGCTCGGCTTCGAGCTCAGCGGCGTTCTGCTTTTCATTCGCTTTTTGCTCCGCTTCTCTGACTCTATCTATTGTGGATACTGCCATAGTTTCACCACCATATTGTGAATTCTCTCCTATAATACCCTCATTCAATCTTGAAGTCAAATGTTTTTTGTGCAATTCTGTACATTTTTTCAATATTGTCATAGTTAATTCGACGATGATTCAACATTTTTATTCTAATTCAGAATTATTCATACAAATAAACGCGCTGTGTCATGGAAAAGCACCGAATCTACCATTTCTGCTTTGACAGGTATCGCAGAAAATCTGTGTCATAATAGTATTGAACGGAGGGAGCGCATGGTTATCTATATCGACGTCCTCCTGTTTGTCAACGCGATCATCAACTATGCGATCCTGATGACTGCCGAAAAGCTGTTGAAAAGGGATATCAGGCTCTATCGGATGATCCTCGGAGCAGTGATCGGCGCGGTGTTTTCTTTGACGATCTTTATCAGCTCCGACAGCCGCATATTGTTATTGGTATTGAGGATCGTTACAACGGGGAGCATCACACTGATCGTGTTCGGCTGGAAGTCTCCTTTGGAATTCTTGAAATCCTATCTGTGCAACACAGCCGTTTCTATTATCTACTGCGGCGCATATATCCTGTTTTATCAGATATTCAAGCCGCCGAACATGGTCATTGTCAATGATATCCTGTATTTACAGGTCAATCCGTTATGGCTGACAGCACTGACCGCTATCATATATATAATAGTATTGATTCTCTATAAATTATTCTCTGAAAGAATCAAAAGCACAGTGGTCATGTTGAAATTTACTATACACGGAAATGACTACTCCTGTATCGGCAAGGTGGACACGGGGAGCAATCTGAGAGAACCGTTTTCATCAGCGCCCGTTATCATCATCGATACCGCTGTATTTGATACCAAAGGAGAAGAGTTGATCCGCGTCATCCCCTATTCCACGGTGAACGGCAGCTCCTATCTGAGCGCTGTCAAAGCCGATGCGGTACATATCGATAAAAAACCGATCGGCGAGACTGTCTATATCGCGTCGGGTCATATTCAAAATCCCAACTATCAGGCGATCATCAATTCTGAAATCATAAGGTGAGATCATGCAAATTCTGAGAAACATATTATTTAAGCTGAAGTTCATTCTGCTATCCAACAGCGTCTATTATATCAATTCATCCGCGGCACTCCCCCCACCCCTCACCAAAGCGGAGGAAGCCGTCATCCTACAGCAGATCAGGGATGGCGATGAAAAAGCGCGAGAGCCGCTGATCGTACATAACCTGCGGCTGGTCGTCTATATCGCGAAGAAATTCGAGAACAGCAACGTCAATATCGAGGATCTGATCTCCATCGGGACAATCGGGCTGATCAAGGCGGTCAACACCTTCTCTCCCGACCGCAACATTAAGCTCGCGACTTACGCGTCAAGGTGTATCGAAAACGAAATCTTGATGTTCCTGCGTAAAACATCCCAGATGAAATATGAGATCTCGATCGAGGAGCCGTTATCGACCGACTGGGACGGTAACGAGCTGCTGCTCAGCGATATTCTCGGGTCGGACAGTGACACCGTCAGTGCGGACATCGAACAGGAGGTGGAGATTCATCAACTGATGGAGGCGGTCAATCGGCTCAACACCCGAGAAGCGATGATCATGGAGCTGCGTTTCGGGCTCAACGGTAACAAAGAGCATACCCAAAAGGAGGTGGCGGATTTACTGGGTATCTCACAATCCTATATCTCGCGGCTGGAAAAGAAGATCATCGGAAAGCTGAAGCAGGATTTGGAAAAGGTAATGTAACGCTATATATAATGAAAGAGCAGTCTTCCCTATGCGGAAAGGCTGCTCTTTTGACAGTCATTCAATTCTCGGGTGCGGGATTGCCGTCGCCGTCGGAGTTCTCACGATCGCCGACATTGCCGTCACCGTCTTCCACTTTGCCGTCCTCTTTCATGTTATCCCATTCGGTCGCGACAGCGTCCGCGATGGTTTCCATCATGGAGCCTTCGGTGGGATCGGTCGGCACAACGGTGCCGTTGTTATCCGCCATACTCTTGTTCTCGGTGGCGCTGTCCTTCATATCCTTCTTGATATCGGACACCGCCTCCGATGCCTTTTCTTTGACCTTGTTCGCGGCGCCTGTGCAGGAGCACAGCATCACGCCGACCATCATTGCCGCGCATAACAGCGCAAATAAACGTTTCATCCAATTTCTCCTTACTATTGTACCATATTATCGCAGGTTCACGATGATGATAGTATGGACAGATTTTTGAAACATATACCAATGATACTGTTTTATTAGAAACCGGTACGAAGTATGACGATCGCATAAAGAAAACGCGAAATGCTCCCACTCCGCGTTTTTCATAGCTTATTCGTCTGTTAAAGAAACGATCTTTTCGGAAACCTTAGTGCCGTCCTTGTCATATTTGGAGATCACGATCGTGTCGTTATCAAGATAATTCATCAAAGCGGTCGTACCGTCGGACAGCTCCTTGCAGACAAACTTGATACTGCCGTCCGCCGCGACGCGTACACCGTTGCCCTCGGGCTTGTTATTGACCCAGCGTCCGACGTGCATAGAGCCGTCTCTCGCGCTGACGCCGACGCCGATACCGTGACGGACATTCTCATCCCAATCGCCGCTGTAGCACAGCGTACCGTCCTTATAGAAATAGGAGCCCTTGCCCGAACGCTTATCGTTATGGTAATAGCCCTCATACGCGGTACGTCCCAGCTCGGTCACGGTTCTGCCGTAGCCGTCACGGTTATCGCGACCGTCCAGCTCACCGAAGTAGCTGTAGACAGCGCCGTCCGCCTTGATCAGCTTATCGGGCTTGATCATCTGCGCGGGCTCGTCAGCTGTAGCTTCATCTGCCTCGGGAAGAGCTTCTTCCTGAGACAAAGGTTCATCCAAAACCTGGACTTTTGCATCTTCGGGTTGTGTTTGCGGGATATCCTCGGCTTGAACATCAGCTACAGCCGAAACATCCTCAACTGCTTGCTCAGTTATTTCATCCGCTGTAATAACGGGTGAAATGACCCGCGTTTCATCCTCGACGTTCGCAGGTGTGACAGCTTGAGTATCATCCGCAACGTCCTCAACAGGCGCGGGCTGCTCCAGCGTGCTCTGCGTACCGAAGGGCTTTGCATCGGAAATATCCAGTGAAGCGGAAAGATTACGCTTGATATTAAAATCCTTCGCGTTGATCTTCTCATACAGCGGCGCGCTGTCCTGCATAAAGCTCTGATCGATCGTTTGAGCAATATTCTTCCGCGCGGCATCGGCAAAATCGCGATAGTGCCCGAGCTGTTCATCGGACAAGAACCACACGATGCCGTCGTTAGTGGAGGCGATCGCCGTATAATCGGTGAAGCTCGCCGCTATTTGCTCCGCGACAGGCTTTTCGAACACTTCGGGCGCGACATACAGCGGCGTTGGCTCCGACGTATTATCCTTATATAACAGGCATAAGCCGCTTTGGATCTTGCGCGGCTCGATGGAGCGATACACAGCGCCGTTTTCATCCATATACTCCGCCTTTAACAGCGTATGCATCTTACTGAACAACAGCCGCTTATACAGCTTTCTGTCACGATAGAAACAAAGATAGTATCTGCCGCCGTCTCCGGGCAGCACCTCCTGGACGGTCGTGCCGTCCTTCTGCTTGACCGTCCAGTGAAGCGGCTTGTTGCGCTCAATGGAATAATCATAAAGCAGCGACTCGCCCTCGCTGTCATAGGTGATCTTATCGCGGATCTTCTCAAAATCAGAGAAGTAGCTCTTTCTCACCGCGGACAGAATATCACCGGATAAATCGGTATCGTCGATATCCTTGATGCAAAAATTATAAAAATACTGAATACCCATATCCTAAATGTTACCCTCCGATAACGATCAGATGGAAACCTTCATAGCAATTTCATAGAGCTCGTTGTTGAATTTACGCGGCATATCGAGCGCCTCGGTGATATCGTAATCCACGATCTTGCCCTCTTGAGAAGCGATAACGCGGTTGCCGACGCCCTTGGCGAGCAATTCAACCGCCGCAACGCCCATCTTGGTCGCCATAACTCTGTCACGCAGGGTCGGAGAGCCGCCACGCTGTACGTGACCGAGGATGGTGGCACGGGTCTCGATACCGGTGCGGTGCTGGATATAGTGCGAGATCTCCTGCGATCCGCCGACGCCCTCGGCAACGATAACGATAAAGTGCTTCTTGCCGGTATCCTTCTGCTCATAAATACGGGAGATCACGTCACGCTCAAGGTCATACTCGATCTCGGGCACAATGATAGCGGTAGCGCCGACTGCGATACCGGTCTCCAGCGCGATATCGCCGCAGTGACGACCCATAACCTCAACAACGGAGCAGCGATCATGGCTCTGCGCGGTATCACGGATCTTATCGATCATCTCGACAGCGGTGTTCATCGCGGTATCAAAGCCGATGGTATAATCGGTGCAGGCGATATCATTGTCGATGGTGCCGGGGAGCGCAACGCAGGGAATGCCCGCGTTGGTGAGCGCTCTGGCGCCCTTGAAGGAACCGTCGCCGCCGATGACGACCAGACCCTCGATATCGAGAGAACGGCAGTAATCCGCCGCCTGCTGCTGATACTCGGCCTGCATAAACTTCTTACTGCGTGCCGTATACAGGATCGTACCGCCTCGGCTGAGGATATCGGAAACCGAACGGAGGTTCATCTCCTCGACATCATGATTTAACAAGCCGTTATATCCCTTATAAACGCCATATACCTTAAAGCCGTTGTAGATACCGGCTCTGACTACTGCTCTGACTGCCGCGTTCATGCCCGGCGCGTCGCCGCCGCTTGTTAAAACTGCTAATGATTTAGCCATAATAGTTCCTCCTCTTTAGAAAAAGAATTAAATACACAGTATATTATAATACAAATACCCTCTCGGAATCAAGTATTTATGCAAAAAAATCGGGAACAATGTGATAAAATCATCCATCGTTCCCGATCGGTTATTTTAATATGACGTTTTTTTCACCGAGCTGAAAGCTCAACTCACCCAGCATAGTGGGATTCGGAGTTGTCCAAAGGCTCCTCGGCGCTAACAGCTTTTCTTTCGTTTCGCTGAGATAGAAGATGACGCGCGTGCTGCCGCCGAAAATCTCTAAGATATTCTTCGCCTTGCGGTATTCTCGGCTTTTCAAAGAAGGGATCCTTAGATATAGGGTCTGCGGCCGCTGGGGATCGATCATATTTGACGAAGCCTTTTTCGGTGCGGAAGTTGCCGCCGCAAGCTCATCGGCAGAGGGCAACAGTGTGATCCTATCCGCTAAGACGCGCGGCTCCTCCTCTTCCTTCATGCTTAATGTACCCTCGACGTCGATCACCGCGCCGGCATAGAGCGCGTCGCGCGATGCTTCCAGCACATTGGGAAAGACAATGATTTCACACGTACCGTAGCGATCCTCGACTTCGGCGAACGCCATCATCTTGTTGCTCTTGGTGAGCTGAGTTTTATTCTTGTTGACGGTCACGACCAGACGCACCTTGGAGCGGTCACGGTATTTACCGTCCTCGCTGATCAAAATATCGCTGATTCTATCGGCTTTCACAGACTTTGTGTAATCCTCGTATGCGTCGAGCGGATGACCGCTGAGATACATGCCAGCCGTTTCCTTTTCCATATTCAAGAGCTCAATCAACGGGAATTCCTCTAACGCGGGGATCGCGATCTCATCTTGAGCACCCTGTGAACCCAAGTCGAAGAACGAGATCTGTCCCGCTCCCCCGCCTCGGCGGCGTTCGTACTCCAGATCGTCGAGGATGGTTTTAGATACCGAGAGCATCTGGCGGCGGTTGCAGTCGAGGTGATCGAGCGCGCCGCACTTGATCAGGCTCTCCAGAGATCGAGCGTTCAAGCCCTTTCCGTTGAGCCGTCTGCAAAAGTCATAGTAGGATCGATAGGGTCTGACTCTGCGCTCTGAAATGATCGCACCGATGAAGGCGAGTCCGAGATTTTTGACCGCAGACAGGCCGAATCGGATATGAGCCGAGGAGACGGTATATTTGCTGTCGCTCTCATTCACACTCGGCGGCAGAACCGAAATGCCGAGTCGGTGGCACTCGCTGATATACTCGCCGGTTTTATTTTGATTCTCAATCACGGATGACAACAGCGCCGCCATGTATTCACGCGGAAAATGACATTTCAAATATGCCGTTTGATAGGATAAGGCGGCATAAGCGGCGGCATGGCTTTTGTTGAAGGCGTAGGATGCAAAGCTCTCCATCTCGGAGAAGATCGACAGCGCCGTTTGCTCATCGATCCCGCGTCTGAGACAGCCTTCTACCTCCACATTACCGTTATCATCCTCCAGTCCGTGGATGAATATTTGCTTCTCGCGCTCCATGACGTCGTGCTTCTTCTTGCTCATGGCACGGCGCACGATATCCGCGCGGCCGAGTGAATAACCCGCCAAGGAGCGGAAGATCTGCATGACCTGCTCCTGATAAACGATACAGCCGTTGGTGACGTTCAAAATCGGCTCGAGCAACGGATGCTTATAGGTGATCAGCTTGGGATTATGGCGGTTGCGGATATAGGTCGGGATGGAATCCATCGGGCCCGGTCGATACAGGGAGATGACCGCGATCAAGTCCTCAAAGCGTTCGGGCTTGAGCTGAGCGAGGACATTCTTCATTCCGCCGCTTTCGAACTGAAACACGCCGTCTGTGTTACCGGTGGAGATCATGTCATAGACCGCTTTGTCGCTGTAATCGATCTCATTGATGCTGAACTGCGGATCACTGCGGCGGATCATCGTCTCAGCGTCGTGAATGACGGTGAGATTGCGCAAGCCGAGGAAGTCCATTTTGAGCAGACCGAGCTCCTCGAGCGTGGTCATCGTGAACTGCGTGATAATAGCTTCATCGGATTTTGCGAGCGGTACATAGTTGCTGACAGGCTGATCAGTGATGACAACGCCTGCCGCGTGCATGGTTGTATTACGCGGTACGCCCTCGAGCGCACGCGCGATATCGATGATCTGCTTGACGGTCGCGTCCTGATGATAGCTTTGGCGCAGATCAGCGGATAATGACAGCGCCTTATCGAGGGTCATATTCAAGCTTAACGGGATCATCTTCGCGATCTTATCAACGGTCGCGTACGGGATATCCAGCACCCTGCCGACGTCGCGTACGGCGCCGCGCGCCTGCAATGTGCCGAAGGCGACGATCTGCGCGACATGATCCTCGCCGTACTTGCGGATGACGTAGTCGATGACCTCACTCCGTCTGTCCTTGCAGAAATCGATATCGAAATCGGGCATGCTGACGCGCTCGGGATTGAGGAAGCGCTCAAACAGCAGATCGTATTTGATCGGATCGATGCCTGTGATACCGATACAATACGCGCACAAGGAGCCCGCGCCCGAGCCTCTGCCAGGACCTACGGGGATATCCTTGCTCTTGGCGTACTGTACGAAATCGTTGACGATCAGAAAGTAATCGACAAAGCCCATCTTGCGGATGACGGACAGCTCATAATCGAGGCGATCAATCAGGCTTTGATCGGGATCCTGTCCGTAATGGCGATATAAGCCGTCGTAGCACAAACGGCGGAAGTATTCATAATGATCTTCATTATTAGGCGTCTTGAAATCGGGCAGCTTGC
>DNIP01000005.1:0-375 GCA_003499325.1 Oscillospiraceae bacterium | reverse complement strand
GCTTGCGGTTGCCGAACTCGAATTCGACGTGACAGCGTTCGGCGATCTTGACGGTATTCTCAAAGGCTTCATCCAGATCACCGAAAACGGCGCGCATTTCTTCCTCGCTTTTGAGGTAGAATTCCTCTGTCTCGAAGCCCATCTTCTTGTTCTGAACGGTGCTGTTGGTCTGGATGCACAGGAGGATGTCATGCAGGTTGCTGTCCTCCTTGCGGATATAATGGCAGTCGTTGGTGACGACCAGACCCGCGCCGATCGATCGAGCAATTTGGATCAGCTTTAAATTCAGTCTTTCCTGCTCCTTGATGCCGTGATTCTGCAATTCGATAAAGTAATTCTCCTTGCCGAACACGCGCTGATAATACTTTGCCTTTT
>DNIP01000105.1 GCA_003499325.1 Oscillospiraceae bacterium | reverse complement strand
ATAGAGTTGAACCACTTTTTCGAAAGGATCAGTGTCATGGATTATAACACGGATTTTGAGATGGATTTTGAGGATCGTATCATGGACACCTCCGAGATCCCATCCGACGCGATCGATTCAGATAACCCTCTGCGACCGAAAACGCTGGAGGATTACATCGGTCAGGATAAGGCAAAAGAAAATTTAAAGATATTTATTGAGGCGGCGAAAAAGCGCGGCGAATCTCTCGATCACGTGCTGTTGTACGGCCCTCCCGGGCTGGGCAAGACGACCCTCTCGGGTATCATCGCCAATGAGATGGGGGTGAATATCCGCATCACCTCTGGCCCCGCTATCGAAAAGCCCGGCGATCTTGCGGCGTTGCTCACCAACCTGAACCCCGGCGACGTGCTGTTCATCGATGAGATCCACCGTCTTTCCCGCTCTGTTGAAGAAATCCTCTATCCGTCGATGGAGGACTTCGCGATCGATATCATCACGGGCAAGGGACAGATGGCGGCGTCCTATCACCTGCCGCTGCCGAAGTTCACCTTGGTCGGCGCGACGACAAGGGCCGGTCAGCTGACTGCACCCTTGCGCGATCGCTTCGGCGTGGTATTGCGGCTCGAAATGTACTCCCCCGAGGAGCTGGCGAAGATCATTACCCGATCCGCGGGGATTTTGGACATCAAGATCGATGAAGAGGGCGCATTGGAGCTTGCTTCCCGCTCCCGCGGTACGCCCCGTATCGCCAACCGCCTGCTGAAGCGCGTGCGCGATTTCTCCGAGGTCATCTCCGACGGCGTGATCACGCTGGAGGTGGCACAGACGGCGCTCGACCGACTGGAGATCGATGAGCTGGGTCTGGATCAGAACGACAGACGGATGCTCGAGGCGATGATCAAGTATTATCGCGGCGGTCCTGTCGGATTGGAAACGCTCGCGGCGGCGATCGGCGAAGAAGCCGTGACCATCGAGGACGTCTATGAACCGTATCTGATGCAGATCGGCTTTTTGTCCCGCACACCGCGCGGCCGCTGCGTCACCGCGGCGGCATATGAGCACCTCGGCTACAAGGTGCCCGCCAACACAGCGGCGGCACAAGGCAGCTTGTTTGACTGATAAAAGGCTCCCTTTGGTAAAGGTGAGTTGTTGTCCAAATCTTTGATTTGGGGTACAACAACCATACACCGGAGAGCTCCCACCATTCGGTGGGTGTGGGATTGTATGATTTGATTGAGATTGATCGAGATACATAGATAAAAGAGTAGAGAGAAACCAATATGCGAAAAACAATCGATTGGAGCGATTATGAGCTCATAGATTCCTCCCGCGGCGAACGCTTGGAGCGTTGGGGCGATATTATCCTGATCCGTCCTGATCCGCAGGTGATCTGGAATACCGAGCGCAAAAATCCGCTCTGGCATAATGCACATGCCCGCTACCTCCGCTCGAACACGGGCGGCGGGAAGTGGCAGATGTTCAAAAAGGTGCCTGCCTCATGGCAGGTCAAATACCGTGATCTGGTGTTCAACGTTAAGCCCATGGGCTTCAAGCACACGGGTGTTTTTCCCGAGCAGGCAGTCAACTGGGATCTTGCGGGCGATATCATCCGCCAATCCGACCGTCAGCTCAACGTCCTCAACCTGTTTGGCTATACGGGCTGTGCGACGATCGCGTGCCTTCACGCCGGCGCAAAGGTCTGTCACGTTGACGCGGCAAAGGGTATGGTGAATTGGGCGAAGGAAAACGCAGTTTCATCTAATGTCGCCGATCGGCCTGTGCGCTGGATCGTCGATGATTGCGCAAAGTTCGTTGCCCGTGAGATTCGCCGCGGACACAAATACCACGGCATCATCATGGATCCTCCGTCCTACGGACGCGGCCCCAACGGCGAGATATGGAAGCTCGAGGAGCGTATCTACGAATTTGTGGAGCTGTGCTCCGGCGTGCTTGCCGACGACGCCGAATTTGTCATTCTGAATTCTTACACCACGGGGCTGTCGCCCTCGGTAATGGAATATATTTTGGGAACGGTCATCAAAAGCCGATTCGGCGGTACCGTGTCCTCCGATGAGATCGGATTGGACGTGACCGAGTCAGGGCTGACCCTTCCCTGCGGTTCTACCGCGATATGGCGCAGATGATTTGATTTCTGTCAAATCATACTGTCGGTTATTGGGAGAGTATATGGATTACATTTCTGTACAAAACGTTACATTTCAATATGAATCGCAGGGCGAGGAAGAAACCGTATCGAAGAAGCAGGTGCTCAACGATATCAGCTTAACGATCAAGAAGGGCGAATTCGTCGCGATCCTCGGGCACAACGGCTCGGGCAAAAGCACGATCGCCAAGCACCTCAACGCGATGCTGCTGCCCGCTTCGGGCAAGGTGTACATCGACGGTATGGATACCGCCGACGAAAAGCGCACCTACGATATCCGCCGCAAGGTCGGTCTGGTGCTGCAAAACCCCGACAATCAGCTGGTCGCGAGTATCGTAGAGGAGGACGTCGCGTTTGGCCCCGAGAACCTCGGCATCCCGTCCGACGAGATCCGCGAGCGAGTCGATGAAGCGCTCAAAGCGGTCGATATGGCTGATTACCGCCTGCACGCGCCGCATAAGCTCAGCGGCGGTCAAAAGCAGCGCGTCGCGATCGCGGGGATCATCGCCATGAAGCCCGATTGTATCGTGCTGGATGAACCGACTGCGATGCTTGACCCCAAGGGCAGACAAGAGGTCATGGACACGATCCTCAAGCTCAACCGCGAGAACGGCATCACCATCGTGATGATCACGCATTATATGGAGGAGGCGGTGCTTGCCGATCATGTCTATGTGATCGATAACGGCAAGATGCTCACCTCGGGTGTGCCGCGCGAGGTATTCTCTCAGGTGGAGCTGCTCAAAAAGCACCGTCTGGATGTTCCTCAGGCGACGGAGCTGTGCTATAAGCTGCGTGCCTGCGGTGTAGAGATCAAGGAGCTTCCCCTGACCGAGGAAGAATGCACCGCCATGCTTAAGGAGGTGCTCCGATGAGCTTACTCAGCGTTAAGGATGTTTCCTTTGTCTATTCACAGAAAACCCCGTTTCAGCATACGGCGGTCGAGCATGTCAGCTTTGACGTTGATCAGGGCGATTTCATCGGCATTATCGGCCACACCGGTTCCGGTAAATCCACACTGGTACAAATGCTCAACGGGCTCTTAAAGCCCACCTCGGGCGCCATCACGCTGGATGGGATCGATATTTGGGATAAGCCCAAGGAGATCAGAAAGATCCGCTTCCGCGTCGGTCTGGTGTTCCAGTATCCCGAGTATCAGCTGTTTGAAGAAACAGTCGAAAAAGATATTTCCTTCGGTCCGATGAATATGGGACTGAGTGAAGAAGAAATCAAAGAGCGTGTGCGCAGCGCCGCTCGGTTTGTCGGCTTGGACGCCGAGCTTTTGCAAAAATCCCCGTTCGATCTGTCGGGCGGTGAAAAGCGCCGCGCCGCGATCGCGGGCGTGATCGCGATGGATCCCGATATCCTGATTCTGGATGAACCCTGTGCGGGTCTGGATCCCTTGGGCAGAGATGTACTGCTCGCCCAGATCTATCGCTATCATCAACAGCGCGGCAATACCGTATTGTTTGTATCCCACTCGATGGAGGACGTCGCGGCGGTATGCGACAAGGCGCTGGTGATGAACCGCTCCCACCTCGAAATGTACGACGCCTGTGACCGCATTTTCTCACAGGGAGAACGATTGAGCGCGATGGGATTGCGTGTGCCGCAGATCACCGCGATCGTCGATGATCTGATCGCGGCGGGCTTCCCGCTCAATCAAGGCACGCTGACGGTCGAAAACGCCGTTCACGATATCACAGAGTACATGAAGAAGGAGGGTCGTCTATGAGAGATATCACCCTCGGACAGTACTTTCCCGCTGATTCGGTGATCCATCGACTTGACCCTCGCGTCAAGATTCTCAGCCTGATCGCGTATATTGTACTGATTTTCTGTACATTCAATTTTGTTTCACTGGCATTTCTGGCGGCGGTTGTCCTTTTGATCGTGCTGTTATCAAAGGTGCCGCTGAAAATGTACCTCAAAAGCCTCAAGGTGATCATCGTTATCGTGGCCATCACCTCGCTATTGAACCTGTTCTACGGAACAGGCGAGCCGATCTTTCAGTGGGGCTTTATCAAGGTCACATGGGAGGGCGTCAAGAACGCGATACTCGTATGCGTGCGTATCATTTGCCTGATTCTGTTCAGCTCTGTCCTGACCTTCACCACGTCGCCGACCGATCTGACGGACGCGCTCGAAAGATTGATGAAGCCGTTGACGATCTTCCACATCAAGGTGCATGAGATCGCGATGATGATGACCATCGCCCTGCGCTTTGTGCCGACCCTGCTCGAGGAAACCGACAAGATCATGGCGGCGCAAAAGGCACGGGGCGCCGATATGGAAAGCGGCGGCCTGATCACACGCATCAAGGCGCTTGTCCCGATTCTGGTGCCGTTGTTCGTCTCCGCGTTTCGACGCGCGTATGAGCTGGCGGTCGCAATGGAATGCCGCTGTTACCGCGGCGGCGAGGGACGCACACGCATGAAACAGCTCCGTCTCGCCAAGCGCGATTATATCAGCATCGTGTTTACCCTGCTGGTGATCGCGGGCGTGATAGTGATGAATACATTTTTGAAATTCGCTGTATGAGAAATTTACTGTTGACTTTATCCTATTGCGGAAAAAATCTCCACGGCTGGCAGATTCAGGACAACGCCCTGACCGTGCAGGAGGTCTTTCAGAACGCGCTGTATCAGATCATCCATGAGCGCCCCGATATCAAGGGCTGCTCGCGAACCGACAGCGGCGTTCACGCTAATATGTACTGCGTATCGATGAAGATCGCGCATCCCATCACTGAGGATCACTTGATGATGGCGATGAACCGCTATCTGCCCGATGACGTAGCGGTGACCGACGTCCGTATTGTGCCCGACGACTTCCACGCGCGCTATTCCTGCAAGGGTAAGGAATATGTCTACAAGGTGTGGAACAGCCGTGTGCGCAATCCCTTTTTGCAGGATCTGGTGCTTCATTATCGCTATGAGATGGACATTGACGCGATGCAACGCGAGGCGCAGGTATTTGTCGGCGCGCATGATTTCACCTCCTTCTGCACTTTGGATAAACGAGGAAAGGGAGATTTTACCCGCACGGTAAAGTATTTTAATATCAAAAGAGAGGGCGACCTCGTCACCTTCACGGTTGCGGCGGACGGCTTTCTCTACAACATGGTTCGCATTATGGTGGGCACGCTGCTCGCGATGAACAACGGCAGGATATCGTTCGGCACCCTCCCTCGGATCATCGAGGGCGAGAACCGTAAGCTCGCGGGACCTACGGCGCCGTCATGCGGATTATATCTAAACAAAGTATTTTATGAATGATCTGAGTCAATAATAAACCTGAATTGGGTGAAAATATGGATGAAAAAGGAAGACGCTTTGCCGATGATGAAAAGATCATCAAGTTCAAGGATCCCGAGCAGGAAGCGCGGGATGAAGAGAACGCAAAGCATGAACAAGATAAGCGCTTAAAGGATAAAAACGCAAAAAAGCTGAAAAAGCTCTTAAAAAAACAGAAACGCAAAGAGCTCCGCGCCCGTAAGAAGTTCCCCGATGAAGACGAGCTCGAGGATGAAAGAGCCGATGAAGCGGTTGAGGAAGAGCCTGCCGAGCAGGAGGCTCCCGAGCAGGAATCCTCCGAAAAGAATCGTGATGACGATAATGCGCAGGAAGAAGCCGCGGATAACGGCGAGGATGAAGAAGAGCAGGAAGCTCCTGCTGCAAGACCCGCATTCGGTCATGTCAAAAAGGAGGCTCCCTCCAAAAAGAAGAAGTTCCCTGTCAAAAGGATCATTGCGGTAGCGGTGATCGTCGTGATCTTGTTCGTCGTCGTATTTGCCGTATTCAACTCCGACAAGTTCTCTGTCCACAATATCTCCAACTTCTTCAAGTACGGCGTATTTAACCAGCAGAGTGAAGAAAAGTTCCCTCTGGATATCAAGGGTGAACGCGTCAACGCCGGCAATTTCGATTGTATCGGACAGGATATCTGTTATGTTTCCGATACCAAGACTGCTACGCTCAACAACTACGGCAGATCGCTGTTCACCGAGCAGCACGCGTTTATCAATCCCGTGCTGACGGTCAGCGATAAGGGCGCTTTGGTCTATAACCTCGGCGGTACAGGCTACCAGCTGATCGATAAGGAGGGGGCAGTCTACAGCGGCGAGGCAAAGGATAATCTTTTGACCGCGGATTTTGCCGATAACGGCATCTACGCGCTGGTGACCCAGAGCAGCGGCTATCTGTCGAAGCTCTATGTTTATAACGAGGAAAACGAGCAGATCTTCGCTTATTCCTTCGCGGATTACTATGTTACCTCCGTCACACTGGATTCGAGCGGCGCCAAGGCTGTCGTATCGGGATTGTCCGCCTTGAACGGCGTTGAGACTTCCGCTTTATATGTGCTTGATTTTACACAGGAAAAGCCGCTCATCGTCAAGGAGATCGAGAACGATATCATCTATCAGGTCAAGTATCTCAGCGATAAGTATGTCTGCGCGGTCGGACATAACGCCTCTTATGTCCTCAACACTTCTAAAGACGGCGATCTGCAAACGAATTCTTATGAAGGCAGGGCGCTGACCGCCTTCGATATCAACGATGATACCAACACCTATACCGTGTCGTTATCCAGCTCCGGCGACGGCAGAAACTGTGATATCCTGTCTTATTCCACGGCAGGCGATTCAGTCAAATCGTTCTCAGTCGATAAGAAGATCATCAATATTTCTACATATAAAGGCAGGGTCGCGCTGTTGACCGGCGACTCGGTGATGCTGTATTCCAAGGACGGCAAGTCGTATTCCGAGAAAGAACTGAATTCGGATCCGCATACCGTTGTTATGTACACATCCTCCGACGCGTATGTCCTGTGTACGGGATATATCGATTCTGTCTCTTTGTGAGGTGCAGGATGATTTTTGATGTAATTGTCGTAGTAATCTTTATCGTTTTGATCGCGCTGAATATCTATCGCGGCGCGGCAAGATCGCTGGCGCGGCTGATCGCGACCGTGATCTCGTATCTCGCGGCTACCGCGGTCGGACAATGGCTCTCGCTGTTGTCCTATAACGCGATCGTCAGACCCGCTTTGGAAAAGGCGGTCACCAATGCTGTGAGCGGTGTGAGTACAAAAGCGGCTGACGGCATTATCTCGGCGCTGCCGTCATGGCTGACGGGTATCACGAATCTGGACGCGGAGGCTCTTACCCGCGCATTTTCCGATCCGATCTCCAACGCGACCGATACGATCAGCGAGGCGGTCAACACCGCCGTCAAGCCTGTCGCGTGCGGCATACTGACGTTCTTCATCACGCTTTTGGCATTTTTATTTTTGATGATCATTTTGCAAAGGATCTTGGTCAGACCGCTCGCGCGTTTGTTCCGATTCCCCGTGCTGAATGTCATCAACCGAGTCGGCGGCGCGGTGATCGGACTGATCGACGCCGTATTGCTGGTTTGTATGTTCGCATATCTGACCAAGCTCATTATCGTGAACGTCGGAACGAACTCATCGTGGTTCAATGAATCAACAATTAACAATTCCTTCATATTCTATCACTTCTATAGTGGTAATATATTTACGTGGATCAGCTCAATGATCTCAGGTAAATGATAGGGAGGAAGCAGTTTATCATTTTCGCGCGTGAGAGCGCGATAAGGGATAGGGTAGCTCCATGGAAGTATTTGAGGAAAACATTATGAGTAATGAAAAGAAAAACGAGGTCATCAGCAAAGACCTGATGACCATTCCCAATGCGATCTCGTTTTTCAGGATCATATTGATCACGCCGTTTGTCGCGCTGTTCATCGTCGGAAGGTATCTGACCAAGGACTATACGCCCGCGATCATTGTATTAGTGATATCGGGTATCTCGGACTTTTTCGACGGCTTTATCGCGCGCAGGTTCCACCAGGAATCTGAGCTCGGCAAGGTGCTCGACCCCTTGGCGGATAAGCTGACACTGATCGCGGTCGGTATCTGTATGATCTGTATCGAGCCGTATGTCCTGCCCTTGATGATCGTCATGGTCGTCAAGGATATCCTGATGATCATCGGCGGTACGATCATCATTAATCAGGGCATCATCCCGCCTAAGTCGTCATGGTACGGCAAAATCAGCACCTTTATGTTCTACGTATCCGTCGTACTGGTCGTCGCGATGGCGATCTTTGATTTCCGTAACGAGACCCTTTCGTTAACGGTTCTCGGCGTGACTGCCGGTATGATGATCTTTTCATTGGTTAATTACGCAATCATCTTTTTCAGAATACAGAAGCAGCAGAAGGAAAAGAAGCAGAATAAAGAAGCTGCCATCTCTTCTGTACAGGCTTCCATCACCACTAAAAAGTAAAGGAGAAGGTATATGGTTTGTTCAAGATGTCAAAAACGCCCCGCTGTCGTTTTCGTGTCCAGCAACAAGGATGATCAGCAGCCGCGCGGCTACTGCCTGCTGTGCGCGAAGGAGCTGGGCATCAAGCCCGTAGAGGATATCATCAAGAAGATGGGCATCTCTCCCGACGATCTCGAATCGGTACAGGAGCAGATGGATTCCATCATGGAGAACATGGGAGATGTGAATGATATATCCGAGCTGGCGCAAAATATGGGCATCCAGCCCCCCCAGCCCAATAGCGAGCCCGCCGATAATAACGAGGAAGAGGACGGCTTCACCCCCGGCGGAGCGCCCTCGTTCCCGAATTTCTTCAACATGTTCGGCGGCGCTAACAAAGCCGCTAACAATGCCGATAACGGCGACAAAAAGGGCAAAAAGCCGAGCCGTAAGAACCGCAAGCATATCGGATTATACTGCGAGGATCTGACCGCGAAGGCTCGCTCAGGCAATATCGATCATGTCATCGGCAGAGATAAAGAGATCGAGCGCGTGATCCAGATCCTGTCCCGCCGTACCAAGAATAATCCCTGCCTGATCGGCGAGCCCGGCGTGGGTAAAACAGCCATTGCCGAGGGACTCGCGCTGCGGATCGCGCAGGGCAAGGTACCGCACCGCTTAAAGGATAAGGAGATCCAGCTCCTTGATCTGACTGCGCTGATCGCGGGCACACAGTTCCGCGGACAGTATGAGAGCCGCATCAAGGGCTTGACCAAGGAGGTCAAAGAGGCGGGCAATATCATCCTGTTCATCGACGAGGTGCATAACCTTGTCGGCGGCGGTGACAGCGAAGGTACCATGAATGCCGCCAACATCCTCAAGCCCGCTCTGTCCCGCGGTGAGATCCAGGTGATCGGCGCGACCACCTTTAATGAGTATCGTAAGTATATCGAGAAGGATTCCGCTTTGGAACGCCGCTTCCAGCCCGTCAAGGTCGCCGAGCCGAGCATCGGCGATACCATCGATATCCTGATGGGCATTAAGGAATACTACGAGAATCACCATAACGTCAGGGTGGGGGAGGACATCATCCGCAAAGCGGCTGTCTTTTCCGAGAGATACATCACCGATCGATTCCTGCCCGATAAGGCGATCGACCTGCTGGATGAAGCGTGCGCCTGCGCCTCTTTGCGCAACAAAGAACGCGAGACATATGAGACCCTGATGGATGAGAAAAAGGCGCTTGAAACATCAAAAGAAGCGATTTCCGGCGAGGAAACAGTTGATTACGAAGCGTTGGCGACCGTTAAATCCGAGTTAGCGCGTGTCGATGAACAGCTGCAGGGCTTTGATGAAGCGACGCTTACTGCGGAAGTTACCGAGGTAGACCTCGCGAATGTCATCGAGCTTTGGACGGGTATCCCGCAGTCAAGAGTGCGCGAGAATGAGCTGTTGAAGCTCAAGGATATCGAGGACGCGCTCAAAAAGAAGATCATCGGTCAGGATGAAGCGGTCGACGCGCTCGCCAAGGCGATCAAGCGCTCCCGCGTCCAGATCTCACCCCGCCGCCGACCGGCTTCCTTCATCTTTGTCGGACCCACGGGCGTCGGCAAGACCGAGCTGGTCAAGGTGCTCTCTCTTGAATTGTTCGACACGCCCGAGACCCTGATCCGTCTGGATATGTCCGAGTTCATGGAGAAGCACTCCGTCTCCAAAATCATCGGTTCGCCTCCCGGCTATGTCGGCTATGATGAAGCCGGTCAGGTCACCGAGAAGGTGCGCCGCAGACCGTATTCGGTACTCCTATTCGACGAGATCGAAAAGGCGCATCCCGACGTCATGAATATCCTGCTCCAGATCCTGGATGAAGGTAAGCTGACCGACGCGCACGGCAGAACCGTCGATTTCTCCAATACCGTCATTGTCATGACCTCAAATGCGGGTTCGACGAATCGCGAGAACGCCCTCGGCTTCGGCAAAACGCAGGAGTCCGCCGAGCGTGACAGCGTGATGAAGGGGCTGCGTGAGTTCCTCCGTCCCGAGTTCATCGCCCGTGTGGATGAGATCATCATCTTCAAGAGCCTGACTCAGGAGGACTTTGTCAAGATCGCCGATTTGATGCTCGGCGAATATGTCGAGACCTTGCGAGAGAAAGGGATCGATTTCCGATATGATGACGCCGCCTGCAAGTATCTTGCCGAACAATCCTGCAACGGTCAGTCGGGTGCAAGAGATCTGCGCAGCCTGATCCGCAAGGAGGTCGAGGATAAGATCACCGAGCAGCTGATCCTGCACGGTGAGGGCGGTATCTCCGCGATCGCACTCTCGGCAAACGATGAAGGCTTGACGGTCGAGACGATCTGATCACATCATCAACAAAAAGTCAACATGCGGGGCGATTCTTTCGTCCCGCATGAATAATGTTGACATTATTAAAAAATATGGTATACTAATACTGTTGTTGGGAAGTAGCCAAGCGGTAAGGCAACGGACTTTGACTCCGTCATTCGTGGGTTCGAACCCCGCCTTCCCAGCCAATGTCAAAAGCTGTCGAGTTTATTCGGCAGCTTTTTTCTACTTCATCATTGACTTGTGGCTATATTTGGTGTATAATATAGCCACAATACAAATGAGGTGATATGATGCAAATTGTTCCTATGAGAGATTTAAAAGATACTGTAAAAATTGAGGCTCTTTGCAGTGAGGAAAATGGTCCTGTTTTTGTGACCAAGAACGGCTACGGCAGATTAGTGGTTATGGATATCGAGTACTTCGAAAGAACAATGAATAAGCTGTATGAAGCTGCTACGCTCGCAAAAGGAATTGAGGATTCAGAAAAGGGAAATACACGTTCCGGCGATGAAGTCATGCAGGAAATGAGATTGAAATATGGTATATAATTATTCTTTTACCCGTGAAGCCGAGAAGGATTTTGATGAGATTCTTCATTATATGACCGATACGCTTGATAACCCAAGTGCGGCGTCAGCTTTTATGGAGAAGATGGAAAAGGTGATCTCAGAAATAAGACATTTTCCGAGATGCGGTTCATTGGTCGAGAACGAGCTTATCACACTGAAAGATATCAGGAAGATGCCGATATCAAATTATTTGCTTTATTATAGATTGAATGAGATCGACGAATGCATTCACATTTTGAGGATTATTTACGGCAGACGAAATATGGATAATGTTCTAAACGAAATGAACGCTTAATGTTTCGAGGGTTCAAAACTGTACGGTTTTTTAAACAGAAAAAATCTTTTTGTACATTAAGCACAAAGCGAAAATCCTGTCACGAAAGTGGCGGGATTTTTGCTTTGTATTATTCATTTGCTTAAAGGCAGGCGGTAAAAATAATCCACCCTTCCAAGGAAAGAAGGGTGGATAAAACTCATATTACTTTTCCGATCGAATAGGGGATATTAATTCCTGAGAGCCAACGCTGAATCCATGTTGCGTCAATAATTGAGACGACGCCATCTGCGTCTGCGTCGGCGGCAGTTTCGTTGAAGGTGTTCGGTACTTTTATATCGACTAAATATCGCTGGATCAAAGTGGCGTCGAGAATCGTCACTACACCGTTGCCGTCAGCGTCGCCGAGAATGGCGGGAGGGACAGCCTGAGTGGACAGCGAAACAGCCAGCGACATCCGCCCAAAGGCTTCCTCCACCGCAGCACCCTTCGCGGTCACGACGGTATCGTCATCCATCCAGTAGCCGAAATCGGGATTGAGCAGGCATTCAACATAGTAGGTTCTGCCTTTCTCAAAAGTCCCTTCAAAGTCGGTGTATTCATCGTTGATTTTGGTGTACCATTTAGAATACTGGAATTCGGGATCGGTATAGAACGAATAATGCGCGCCCTTTTCAACAGTCAATACGGGAGCGGGAGACTGAATACCGTCTGTTATGGTAACGGTTGTTCCGATAATGGGCTGAGCGAGCGTCAGGGTGAGCTCCTTGATCTTGGTGTAGAAGCAGGAGTACACGGTCATATCGGATGTAACGATCGTATCGAGCAGAGCGCCTGTGTCTTCAATTAATTCATCTGCGTCGGCAAATTCATCCAGCGGCTTTGTCGCAAGTTCGCGGAAGATATAGTCCTCGGTCTCCATTGCGCCGAGTGTCTCAAATACTCCTGCGTTATCAAGCGCGTCAAAGAACCTTGCGCCGCGCAGTACATCTACGGAAAGATCCTCGCCATACTCGCCGCAGTCTATCGTGACGGTACAGTAGGGCGATGCGAGCCTCACCTCAGTTGCGCCGGAGCCGTCTTCGTTGACGATGGCAGGTCTGCCGTACCGTGTTCCGACAGAGCCGCCCTTCGGAGCAACGATCTCCATGTCGTCAGAGAGGGTGATCGCTCCTGCATAGGAAGCTACGGCGATGTTGTCGCAAGTTACATCAACCGATGTTTTCGTTCCGCTGATGCGGATACCTTCATCACCCGTAGCGTACAAGCCTATGTCTTTACCGTTGCTGAGGGTGATCCTGCCGCCGGCGACAGAGATAGCTTCAGCGACGATTCCCTGTTTATAGTTATTCACAGCTATCATACCGCCGGACATGGTAAAGCGATCTGCATAGACGCCGCTGCTGTACATCGTCATATCGTCTTGCAAATAGTCGGCGTCAATGGTGATCTCTCCGCCGTTTACGGTCATTTCCGCACATTCGAAAGCAAACGTGTTGATCGTTTCGCCAAATCTGCCCCCTTGTATTTTTGCGTCGTAACGACCGCTGTTTATCGTGATCGCTTTATTATAGGAGAATACAGGCTCGTTAAAGCCGTCTAAGGTCAGGCTTCCGTCAGATTCGGCAGAGAAGACCATGTTTCCGAACGAGCTGATGGCTGTGCTTTGGCGCATTTGTTCTCCGTTCTGCTCATAATCTGCATTCAAATAGTTTTCTCCCGACAAAAGGATGTTGAGGTTGTCGAGGCGCGAGTGTATCAAAGCACCGTAATACTCACCGTTAATGCCCTGGACATTATCGAGCATCAGTGTGGCGGTCTCGGGATCATAGACAGCAGATCCCTTTATCACGGAGGGAATTTCATTGCAGTTCTCGGAGGTGACCTGTATGCCGCCGACCCAAAGGTTGTAGCTGATAAGTTCCTCTTCCTCGCCTCTGAGGCGCAGCACAAGGTGCAGGGTAGATTCCTTTTGAATGTTATAATCCGCGAGGGTGCGCCCGTCCTCGAGCTGCTTACCGGCAAAGATCAGCCTCTGCTGATCCGGTGCGATTCCTTCTTTTTCCTGTATTTTACTCTTGATATTCTCGATCGTGTCATTGGACTCGACCTCGAGCGTGATTGTCTTGCCGGTCAGGGTACGGACAAATATCTGCATCCCGGTCGGAGCAAGCGCAACATTTGCCGCCGTTGCGCTCACAGAAAGCGCGCAAAACAGCATGCAAACGGAAAGCAGAACGGCCAATACTCTCATGGTGATTTTCTTCATGTTCATTCCTCCTTGCAATTGATTTTAGAAAGATTTTTATTTCAAGTTCATTGTACTATATCACTGTTATTAACGTCAATATTATTTTGAAAATAACTTGTGACATCACAAAAAAACGCTTGTTTTGCTATCCATTTAAACTGACGTTGTCGGATGGCGCGGAGCTGACGGTCGCTGAGAAGAAACAGACGGCTTTTCGTGATAGGCGATACAACTATTTTTCAGTAAATCCTTGTAGACAATATCCGTATTATCTGTTATCATAATGCACAAACAGACTTGATGCTGAGTGTGAAAAAGAATGCGAGGGGTTGAGCAATATGACAGAAAGAGCATTTACCGATAAGATAGTTGTGATCACCGGGGGAGCAAAAGGGATCGGCAGATGTATTGCTGAGATGTTTCATGCCGAAGGGGCAAAGGTCTGTGTGATAGATATACTCCCGAAACAGCATGATTGTGTTGATCTGTATGATCAGGGAGATATCGCCGATGAAGCAACGCTCACAGCCTTTGCGGATCGGGTTGTTGCTGAATACGGACATATTGACTGTTTGATCAACAATGCGCTTCCGCTGTTCAAGGGAATCAATGACTGCACTTACGATGAATTCAATTA
>DNIP01000159.1:16141-17602 GCA_003499325.1 Oscillospiraceae bacterium | reverse complement strand
GAACGCCGCAACGGCGGCGCTAAGCGCCCGTCCATCGTGTCCGACGCGTTTGAGGCGCTGATCGCCGCGATCTATCTCGACGGCGGGATGGACGCCGCCAAGCGCCATATCCTGCGCTTTGTCGTCCCCGAGATCGAACAGCACAAAAATCACTCGTTCAAGGATTACAAGACCAAATTACAGGAGATCATCCAGAAGAACCCCGGCGAGAAGCTGGAGTATCGTTTGGTCAGCGCGACCGGCCCCGATCACGACAAGCATTTCAAGGTCGAGGTGTGCCTCAACTCCAACGTCATCGGCAAGGGCGGCGGCCGCTCCAAGAAAGAAGCGGAACAGCAGGCGGCGCGAGAAGCACTGGAGCTGATGGGCTATTAAAGGCAAAGTTCAACACGCGAACGTCGCGCTGTTCATCCCGTTCAACGGCTGTCCGCATCGGTGCTCCTTCTGCGATCAGCAACAGATCACCGGCAGGGCGTATCAGCCGACAGCGGAGGATGTCAAAAGTGCGGTCAAAACCGCTCTAATTTCTTTAAAAGAAAATTCAATCCATAGCGAGATCGCCTTTTTCGGCGGCAGCTTTACGGCGATCGACCGTGACTATATGCGCACTCTGCTCGATGCGACTGTGCCTTACATTGGTCGCTTCAAGGGCATCCGTATTTCCACCCGCCCCGATTGTATCGACGGCGAGGTGCTCGAGCTGCTCAAAGCCTATCACGTCACCACCATCGAGCTCGGCGCGCAGAGCATGGACGATACCGTCCTGCTCGCCAACGACCGCGGGCATACCGCCGCGGATGTACGCCGTGCGAGCGAGCTGATCAAAGCGCACGGCTTTGATCTGGGCTTACAGATGATGACGGGGCTGTACAAAAGCACCCCCGATTCAGATTTACAAACAGCACAGGAATTCATCCTATTACAGCCATCCTGCGTGCGCATCTATCCGACGATCGTCATGAGGGGAACGCGCCTCGGCGAATTGTATGAACAAGGCGTCTATCAGCCGCAAACACTCGAAGAAGCCGTCGCATTATGCGCCCGACTGATTCGGTTATTCGAAGAAAAAGACGCGCGCGTCCGCGTCATCCGCGTCGGCTTGCACGACAGCGAAAGCCTGAAAGAAAACCGTCTTGCAGGGCCGTATCACCCCGCCTTCAAGGAGCTTTGCGAGAGCCGTATTATGCTGGATCGAGCGATTTCTCTGCTGCGCCAAAGAGACGCGGGAAAATACACCCTGCGCGTGTCGCCGCAGTGCCGCTCCAAGATGACAGGCAACAAAAAATCCAACCTACTCGCCCTCAAAGAACGGGGCTATGAGATACAGATCACGGAAGATGATCGATTGTCTTATCTCGAAGTGAAGATGTCGCCGCCGATCAAGGCGGTGACGGATGAGGTGGAAGCGTAACGGTTCTATCACATTCAAATATCACTTGATACTAAGTATCCATTAAACGC
>DNIP01000159.1:0-16040 GCA_003499325.1 Oscillospiraceae bacterium | reverse complement strand
AATGTTAAAGTGTTTTAATGATACTTAGTATGATACGGATAAGAATAAACTATATTCCCACAGAGGTTCAGAATGTTATTAAAATCTCTCACCTTACAGGGGTTCAAAACCTTTCCCGATAAAACAAAATTGACCTTCGACAAGGGCATCACCTCCGTCGTCGGCCCCAACGGCTCCGGCAAGTCCAATATCAGCGACGCGATCCGCTGGGTGCTGGGCGAACAGAGCGCCAAGTCCCTGCGCTGTTCCAAGATGGAGGACGTTGTTTTCAACGGCACCGACCGCCGCAAGCGCCAGGGCTATGCCGAGGTCACCCTGACCATCGACAACTCCGACCGCAGTTTGCCCTACGGCGGCGACGACGTAGCGGTCACCCGCCGCTATTATCGCTCGGGCGAGTCCGAGTACCTGATCAACAAAGCCTCCGTCCGCCTCAAGGATATCCACGAGCTGTTCATGGATACGGGTCTCGGGCGCGACGGCTACAGCATGATCGGTCAGGGTAAGATCGATTCTATCGTCGCCTCAAAGTCCGAGGACAGACGAGAGATCTTTGAAGAAGCCGCGGGTATCTCGCGCTATCGCTACCGCAAGACAGAAGCCGAGCGTAAGCTCGCTCATACCGAAGAAAACCTGCTTCGTCTGCGCGATATCGTCACCGAGCTCGAGGACAGGGTAGAGCCCCTGCGCATCCAGTCCGAGAAGGCGCAAAAATTCCTTGAATACAGCGGTGAGAAGCGCGGTCTCGAGATCGCCTTGTGGCTCGATACGCTCGACAAGAGCGCCGCGATCCTGCGCGACCATGAGGACAAGATCGCGATCGCCAAGAACCAGTATGACGAGGCTGACGCCGCCCTGCAATCCATCGCGTCACAGACCGAGGAGATCTATATCAAAAACGGTATGATGTCCTCGCAGATCGAGCAGGAGCGCAACGCGTCGTCATTGTTCGAAGCCCAGATCGCGGGCAAAAACGCCGAGATCTCCGTTGCTGAGAACGACATCCTGCATAACAAAGAGAACATCGAGCGCATTTTGAGCGAGATCGAAAAGGCGGAGAGCTCCACCGTCGACATCAAAAAGATCGTCGAGAGCAAGCTTGCCGAGATCGAAGCCCTGCGCGAGAAAACGCTCGCAAAGCAGAGCGACTACAACGCCCTCTCCGACGAGCTGAACAGCATCAATAACGATACCTCCCGCTCAAACGACGAGCTCCAAAAGCTCAGCGCGATGATCGCGTCCCTGTCCCAGCGGCTGGCGGATGTCCGCGTCACGGATATCACCGGCGCGACCGCGATCGAGGAGCTCGAGGAACGCGCCAAGGTACTGAATGAATCAAGCGAGACCAAGCGCGTCCAGCGTGACGAGCTTATTTCGATAAAAGAAAAATACGAAACACAGATCAAAACGGCGGAGCAGAAGATCGCCGCCCTCGGTAACTCGATCGAGGGTCTGGAAATGAAGCTGAGTTCCCGTGCCAACAAGCGTGAGGAGCTCCGACAAGCCGCCGAGACCCTGCGCCTCGACGCGGCGGAAACATCCCGACGCGCCAAGATCCTGTCCGATCTGTCCGCGAACTTCGAGGGCTTCTACAACAGCGTCAAGACCGTGATGAAGGAAGCAAAGCGCGGCGCTCTGGGCGGCGTCTGCGGCCCTGTGACCACCCTGATCAAGGTGCCGTCGGAATACAACGTCGCGATGGAGGTCGCCTTGGGCGCGAAGATGCAGCACATTGTCGTGAACAATGACGCCGACGCCAAGCGCGCTATCGAACTGCTCAAAAAGCGTGACGGCGGACGCGCGACCTTCCTGCCCATCACCACCATCAAGCCCCGCTCTCTGGATGAAAAAGGGCTCGACGATTGCTACGGCTACATCGGCGTTGCGTCAGAGCTTTGCTCCACCGAGCCCCAATACGCGAACATCCTCTCCAATCTCTTGGGACGGATCGTCATCGCCGAGGATCTTTCCGCGGCTTCTGCGATCGCGAAGAAGTACGGCTACCGCTTCCAGGTCGTGACCCTCGACGGTCAGGTCATCAACGCGGGCGGTTCCTTTACCGGCGGTTCCCGCGCGAAGAACTCGGGTCTGCTGTCGCGAGAGAGCGAGATCGACAAGCTCCGCAAGCAGGCGGCTGAGCTGAGCGCCAAGGCGAAGAGCGCCGCCGAAAAGCTGACCGAAGCGGAAAGCCAGTATGCCAAGGTCGAGGCGGATCTGCTCGGTACCCGCGCCGATCTGACCAACACCCAGAACGATAAGGTGCGCCTGAACGCCGAGTACAACGCCTGCCTGAGCGAGCTCGCGGGCGTGAGCCGTGATCTGGAGGAGATCGACCGGGAGCTCACAAGCGGCGCCGAGAAGATCACCGAGGCGAAAGCCTCCCGTGAGCTCGCGCAAAAGGACATGATCCGTTTTAACGCCGATATCGAATCGACCGAGCTCAAGATCAAGACCATCACCGGCTCGCGTGACGAAATGGCGCAGAAGCGTGAGGAATACGCCGACCGGCTCCAGCAGCTGCGTTTGGATATATTGGGCTTTGAGAAGGATATCGACACGCGCAAGGCGGAGATCGAATCCGCCGAGAGCACCGGCTCCGACCAACAGCTCCGCATCAACGAGCTGAACCAAGAGAAGCAGCTTTACGAACAGAATAATTCTGACATAGAAAATAAAATCTCCGCGCTCCGTGCCGAGATCGACGCGCTGACCGAGAAGCAAACGCAGTCAGCCGCCAACATCGAGCGCCTGAATCACGAGAAGCTGGAGCTCGAGAAAAGCTCCGTATCGCTGAGACAGCTCGAGCGTGACAAGACCGCTGAGCGCGAGCTCGCCTCCAACGAATTCTCCCGACTCGAGGAGCGCAAGGCGAGCAAGCAAAAGGAGTTTGACGATATTATCGCAAAGCTCTGGGAGGAGTACGAGCTGACCCGCCACGAGGCGGAGCAGCAGGCGGTCGAGATCGAGAATCTCACCGAGGCGCGCTCGCGTCTGAGCTCCCTCAAAAACAAGATCAGAGCCCTCGGTTCGGTCAACACCGGCGCGATCGAGGAATACAAAGAGGTATCCGAGCGATACACCTTTATGAAAACGCAGGTTGACGACGTCGAAAAATCCAAGAAAGAGATCGAAAACCTGATCACCAACCTGACCAAGCAGATGAAAGAGGTGTTCGTCGATTCCTTTGCCGAGATCAACAAGAACTTCACCCTGACGTTCAAGGAGCTCTTCGGCGGCGGCGAGGCGCACCTTGAGCTATCCGATCCCGAGAATATCCTCACCTCGGGCATCGATATCATCGTCCATCCGCCCGGCAAGATCGTCGTCCATCTGGAGGCGCTCTCCGGCGGTGAAAAAGCGCTTGTCGCGATCGCGCTGTACTTCGCGATCATGAAGGTTCGTCCCGCGCCCTTCTGCGTGATGGACGAGATCGAGGCGGCGCTCGACGAGGTCAACGTAGACCGCTTCGCGGCATATCTGCGCAACCTGACCGAGAGCACCCAGTTCATCCTGATCACCCACCGCCGCGGTACGATGGAGGAGGCAGACGTCCTCTACGGCGTAACCATGCAGGACGAGGGTATCAGCAAGCTGCTCGAGCTGCGCGCCAGCGAGGTCGCGGCAAAGCTGGGAATGAAAGCAAACTAGTATTCGGAGAACGGTTAACGGTTAACAGTTAACGGTGAAGGGAGGGCTCCGCCCTCACCCATTTTATATACAGTCACTATTACCCAAGCCTACCATTCAAAAGCCGTCAGGCTTTCCCACAACCGTTAACCGATCTCCATTAACCGTTAACCGAAAAAGGAGAAAACTATGGGATTTTTTAAAAAGCTAAAAGATGGATTAAAAAAGACACGAGAGAGCGTCGTCGGTCAGATCGACTCGATGCTCCAGGCGTTCACCGTTATCGATGACGAGCTCTTCGACGAGCTTGAAGAACTGCTCGTTATGGGTGACGTCGGCGTAGAGACCGCCAACAAGATCTGCGGTATGCTGCGTGTACGCGTGCGTGAGAAGGGCATCACCAAGCCTGCGAAGATCATGGACGAGATCGCCGAGATCAGCGCCGAGCTGCTCTCGGGCGACAATGAGCCGGTGCTCAACACTACCCCCTCGATCATCCTCGTGATCGGCGTCAACGGCGTGGGCAAGACCACCTCCATCGGCAAGATCGCGAATTACTATGTGCAGCAGGGCAAGAAGGTCACCCTCGCCGCGGCGGACACCTTCCGTGCGGCGGCGATCGATCAGCTCAAGATCTGGGCGGAGCGCAGCGGCGCCGATATCGTCGCGCAGGGCGAGGGCTCAGACCCTGCCGCCGTCGTTTTTGACGCGATCTCTTCGGCAAAGGCAAAGGGCAGCGACATCATCATCGTCGATACCGCCGGCAGACTGCATAACAAAAAGCACCTGATGGACGAGCTCGCCAAGATCCGCCGCATCATCGACCGCGAGCTGCCCGACGCGGATAAAGAGGCGCTGTTGGTGCTCGACGCGACCACCGGACAGAACGCCGTCAATCAGGCGGCGGAATTTGCCAAGGCGACCGGCATCACCGGTATCGTGCTCACCAAGCTCGACGGCACCGCCAAGGGCGGCGTTGTGCTGGCGATCAAAGAGACCCTCGGCATCCCCGTCAAGTTCATCGGCGTGGGCGAGAAGGTCGACGACCTCCAGCCCTTTGATCCCGCGGAATTCTCACGCGCCCTGTTTGTAAAGGAAGAACAATGAAAGAATTTATCATAGCCACCAACAACGCGCACAAGGTGGTGGAGATCGAACGCATCCTGTCGCCCCTCGGTATCACCGCGGTAACGGCAGGGGAGAGAGGGATCGACCTCGGCAGCGTGGTCGAGGACGGCGATTCCTTTGCCGCTAACGCGTACATCAAGGCAAAGCACGCCTTTGACCTCTGCCATACCCCCGTGGTTGCGGATGATTCGGGGCTCTGCGTCGACGCGCTCGACGGCAGACCCGGCATCTATTCCGCCCGCTACGGCGGCGAGGACGCGACCTATCGCGAGAAGATCGCCCTTTTGCTCGACGAGCTCCGGGACGTCCCCGATGAAGAGCGCACCGCGCATTTTACCTGCGCCGTCTGCTGTATTCTTGACGAGAACACCGTGATCGAGGTCGAGGGCAGGTGCGAGGGCACGATCGCCCATGCGCCTGCGGGAGAGGGCGGCTTCGGCTACGATCCCGTTTTTGTCGTAGACGGCAAGAGCTTTGCTTCTCTGTCGGGCGATGAAAAAGACAAATACAGCCATCGCGGCAACGCCCTCCGCAGCCTCCGCGACGCATTAAAAAAATACTCCCTGTAAAAAATAGTAGGGCGGGGGCTTGCTCCCGCCGAGGAACGTTTCCGCCGAGGAATGCTCCTATTGAGAAATACGCTCCTATTGTTTGTGATTATTTTGGAGGAAAACCATGTTAACCAGTAAACAGCGCGCTCAGCTCAGAGCGCTTGCCAACCCGATCGACACCGTTTTGATGGTCGGTAAGGGCGGCTTTTCCGAACAGCTTTATAAAACCGCCGACGAGGTGATCACCGCGCGCGAGCTGATCAAGGGCAAGGTGCTGGAGGCGTGCGAGTATACGGCGCGCGAGGCGGCGGATACCATCGCCGAGCAGATCGGCGCCGACGTTGTGCAGGTGATCGGCTCCAAGTTCGTGCTCTATCGCAAAAATAAAAAAGAACCCAAGATCAAGCTCGTCAAATGAGGCGCGCGATCTACGGGGGTTCGTTCAACCCCATCCATAACGACCACGTTAAGCTCGCGTTGCAGTTCGCGGAGCAGTTTGAGCTCGATAAGGTCACGCTGATCCCGACCCACTACACCCCGCTCAAGGATAATTCCCATATCGCTGACGGAGAACACCGTTATCAGATGTGCCTGCTCGCGACACAGGGTCATCCCAAGCTCGAGGTCAGCGATATCGAATTGCGTCGCGAGGGGCCGAGCTATACCGCCGACACCATCGCCCAGCTGATGAACGGCGAGGATTCGCTCTATCTGATCGTCGGCGCGGATATGTACATGACGCTCGACAAGTGGCATGATTGTCAGTTTATCTTTGACCATGTCACCATTCTGGTCGCGCCGCGTGATGAAGTTGATTATGATTCTTTAAACGAAAAATACTTATTCTATCGCGAGCAGTATGACTGCCGCACGCTGATCGCCCATCAGGCGATCGGGGAGCTGTCCTCCACGCTGGTGCGCGAGGGCATCGCCGCAGGCGCCGACGTCAGCCACATGATCGCCCCCCGCGTGCTCGACTACATCCGACAGCACGATCTATACCAATGATGACGCTTTGTCATTGCAATGCCATTAAAACGCGAAGCATATCCTGCCTGTAGGGGTCGACATTTATGACGACCCGAACGCTTGGTAAGATGTCATTTTAAGGCGAAGCAAATCAATTGTTTCCGTTTTGAATGCTCTGTAAAGGAGAATTATCATGAACATCGATCAATACCTGCCATATCTCGATAACCTGTCCGAATACCGCCGCGTCCATTCGATGAATGTCGCAGAGGAAGCCGTGCGCTTTGCGAAGAAGTACGGCGGCGACGTGGAGAAAGCGCGACTTGCCGGGCTTCTTCACGATGTGACCAAGGAAACGGATCACGAGAAACAGTTGCAAATCATCGCAAACGGTGGTATAATGCTCACCGAGTTGGAGAAACGCTCCCCAAAGCTCTGGCACGCCATCTCCGGCGCGTGCTATGTACGCGACGTGATCGGGATCGACGACGAGGATATCTTCAACGCGATCCGCTATCATACCACGGGACGCGCCGGCATGAGTCAGCTCGAAAAGCTGATCTTCCTCGCGGACTTCACCTCCGCCGAGCGTGATTATCCCGATATCGACGTGATCCGCGCCCATTCCGAGAACTCGCTCGAGGAGGGTATGCTCTACGGGCTCAAGTTCACACTCAGCCGCCTGACGGGCAGAGAGGCGCTCATCAGCCCCGACGCCCTCTCGGCGTACAATGATATTCTTTTACATCGGTGAATGGTGAACGGTTAAGGGCGGGCGTCGCCCGCACCCAATTATATATTTTTGATTATTACTTGATTTGAGAGGATAATATGAATTCATTACAAGAAGCAAAAGCTATCGCAAAAATTCTGGATAACCGCAAGGGTCTGGACGTCCGCGTCATCAAGATCGCCGACATTTCCTCTCTTGCTGACTATATGGTCATCGCGACCGGTAACTCCTCCACCCATGTCAAGTCCCTCGCCGACTATGTCGAGTACGAGATGGACGAGCAGGGCGTATCCGTCAGCCATGTCGAGGGTCATCGCTCCGACACATGGATCCTGCTGGATTATGTGGATGTTATCGTGCACGTGTTCAACGAAGAAAGCCGCCAGTATTATGACCTCGACCGCCTCTGGGAGGATGGCGAAGTCATCGATATCTCCGATATCATCACGGAGTGACGCGCGCGTCTTTATCCGTCACACCGATGCTGTTTTGACATTAACCGTTTGGAGGAATATATATGAAATACAACCACAAGTCAATCGAGCCTAAGTGGCAGAAAATCTGGGAGGACAAGGGCGTTTTCCATGCCGAGACCAATTCGGACAAGCCCAAGTTCTTTTCCCTGATCGAGTTCCCGTATCCCTCGGGTCAGGGGCTCCACGTCGGACATCCCCGTCCCTACACCGCGCTCGATACCGTATCGCGTAAGCGCCGTTTGCAGGGCTACAACGTCCTGTATCCCATCGGCTGGGATGCGTTCGGACTGCCCACCGAGAACTACGCGATCAAGAACCATATCCATCCCGAGATCGTCACCAAAAACAATATCGCGCGCTTCAAAAAGCAGATCCAATCCTTAGGTATCTCCTTTGACTGGAGCCGCGAGGTCAATACCACCGATCCCGACTACTACAAGTGGACGCAGTGGATCTTCCTCCAGCTGTTCAAGCATGATCTTGCTTATAAGAAAGAGATGGCGGTCAACTGGTGTACCTCCTGTAAGTGCGTTTTGGCGAATGAAGAAGTCGTTAACGGCGTGTGCGAGCGCTGCGGCAGCGAGGTCGTCCGCCGCGTCAAGAGCCAGTGGATGCTCAGGATCACCAAGTACGCCGACAGACTGATCGACGATCTCGATCTGGTCGATTATCCCGAGCGCGTCAAGCTCCAGCAGAAGAACTGGATCGGCAGAAGCTACGGCGCAGAGGTCGAGTTCGACACCACCGCGGGCGACAAGCTCGTGGTCTACACCACCCGTCCCGATACGCTCTACGGCGCGACCTACATGGTCGTATCCCCCGAGCACCCCTATATCGAGAAGTGGGCGGACAAGCTGACTAATCTCGACGAGATCAAGGCGTATCAGCGCGAGTCCGCCAAAAAGAGCGACTTTGAGCGCACCGAGATGAACAAGGACAAGACCGGCGTTAAGCTCGACGGCGTGACCGCGATCAATCCCGTCAACGGCCGCGAGATCCCGATCTTCATCTCCGACTATGTTCTGATCTCCTACGGTACCGGCGCGATCATGGCGGTACCGGCTCACGATACCCGTGACTGGGAGTTCGCAAAGAAATTCAACCTGCCCATCATCGAGGTCGTCAAGGGCGGCGAGGACGTCCAGAAAGAGGCGTTCACCGACTGCGCGACCGGCGTGATGGTCAACTCCGATATCCTCGACGGTCTGTCTGTCGAGGACGCAAAGAAGAAAATCATCGAGGTGCTCACCGAGAAGGGCATCGGGCATCAAAAGGTCAACTTCAAGCTGCGCGACTGGGTATTCTCCCGTCAGCGCTACTGGGGCGAGCCGATCCCGATCGTCAAGTGCGAAAAGTGCGGCTATGTGCCGATCCCCGAGAGTGAGCTTCCCTTGAAGCTCCCGATGGTCGAGAGCTATGAGCCGACCGATACGGGTGAATCGCCCCTCGCCAACATGACTGAGTGGGTCGAGACCACCTGCCCCTGCTGCGGCGGCAAGGCGTACCGTGAGACCGACACCATGCCCCAGTGGGCGGGTTCGTCATGGTACTATCTCCGCTACATGGATCCCCACAACAACGAGGCGCTTGCCTCTAAAGAAGCCCTCGACTACTGGCACCAGGTCGACTGGTACAACGGCGGCATGGAGCACACCACCCTGCACCTGCTCTACTCCCGTTTTTGGCACAAGTTCCTTTATGATATCGGCGTTGTTCCCACCAAGGAGCCGTATGCCAAGCGTACCTCGCACGGCATGATCCTCGGCGCGAACGGCGAGAAGATGTCTAAATCCCGCGGCAACGTCGTCAACCCTGACGATATCGTCAACGAGTACGGCGCCGATACGCTGAGAATGTATGAGATGTTCATCGGCGACTTTGAGAAGGCGGCTCCGTGGAGCACCAACTCCGTGCGCGGCTGCCGCAAGTTCATCGAGCGCTTCTGGAACCTCCAAGACATATTGATCGACGGCGACGCGATCCGTCCCGAGCTCGAGAAGGACTTCCACAAGACTATCAAAAAGGTCGGCAACGACATTGAGAATATCAAGTTCAATACCGCGATCGCTGCTTTGATGGCGCTGATCAACACCATCTACGCTAACGGCAAGATCAACAAGAAGGAGCTGTCCATCTTCGCGATCCTGCTCAATCCGTTCGCACCCCATGTGACCGAGGAGGTCTGGGAGGCGTGCCATTTGGGCGACGGCATCCTCGCCGAGGCGCAGTGGCCTGAGTATGATGAAGCAAAGTGCGTGGACGATACCATCGAGATCGTCGCGCAGGTCAACGGCAAGATCAAGGCGAAGCTCAATATCGCCGCCGACGCCGCGCAGGAGGATGTGCTGGCACAGGCAAAGGCGGAGCAGAAGGTCGCCGACGCGATCAACGGCATGGCTATTGTTAAGGAGATCTACATCAAGGGCAGACTGGTCAACATCGTTGTCAAACCGCAGAAATAAAACCGACAGAGAGGGCATACCGCCCTCTCTTTTCATATTTCTGATGCAGAATTATATTCAGCGTGAGCAGCTTTTGTTCACGCAGTATTTTAAATTTCAATTCTCCGATATGTAAAATTTCAGCTCGAAATATTAGCAAAATTCTACAAATTGGGGCTTTACCCTTGACACTTCGGGCACATTATTGTATAATCTATGAAGCATTATGCGAATAACCCCTGCCTTTTGGCGGATGGGAGGGAAATACATGTCAGAAGTAAGACTCAAGGAAAACGAATCCTTAGAGAGCGCTCTGCGCCGCTTCAAGAAGCAGTGCGCACGCGCCGGCGTTATCGCCGAGGTTCGTAAGAGAGAGGCTTACGAGAAGCCTTCTGTAAAGCGTAAAAAGAAGTCCGAGGCTGCTCGCAAGCGTAAGTACAGATAATCAACAAACGAACGGACAGGTCATCCTGTCCGTTTTTTGTAATGTCGATATTGCGACATGACGCGCGCTCATATTCATGATAGACTGTGTTATATGAGCCGCCATTGATCCGATGAACTTTCACCAAGAGGTGTTATTATGCAAAAGTTACTCAACAAATCCATCCTCGTGCTGCTGTGCGCCGTGATCGCGCTGTCTGCCTGCCTGACGGGATGCCATTCCACCGAGCCGAACTTCCCTGTCGCGCTGTCCGATACCACCCGCAGCGCCTATGAGCTGTGCACAAAGCCGTATAAGGATACCGAGCTCGAGAAGATCTACCAATTCATGTGCGAAGAAAAGGAGCCCGACGCAAATAAGCTCAACGAGAAGTATGAGATTCAGTGCCTGCGAAAGGACGACGAGGGCTATATCGTCAACTATATCGGCAACACGAGGATCCTCGTGCTCCGCTTTAACGACAAGGGCGCGTGGGAAAAGCGTGACCGTCTGCACAGCCTGTACCGCATCACCGAGACGCGCGGCAAGTTCGACGTGCTGAAAGAGGGCGATAGCGTATCGAAGGTTCAGACGACCGATCCGACCGCCTACTTCCCGTTTTTGGTCGATCCCGCGAGCACCGATCTGAGAACCGACCACTATACGCAGGACGGCTACCACACCGTCATCCTGTATGACAACAGCTTTACGATTACTTCCGTAAGCTACGGACTGATGTGATGATGACTGCGATTCAGAGAATACAGGAATTCCTGCCCGATGATAATACCGCCGCACTGGTGACGAGCGAGGTGAACCGCCGCTATCTCAGCGGGTTTTCATCGTCCGCGGGCGCGATTCTTGTGACGAAAAACCGATCTGTTTTGATGCTTGATTTCCGCTATTATGAGGCGGCGACCCGAACTGTAGAGCCGCCGCTGGAGGTGGTGCGCTTTACTCGGTTGATCGACGATTTGAATCGCCTTTTTCTTGAAGAAAAGATTCAGTCGGTGTATATCGAGGACGAGACCATGACGGTCGCGCGCTGCCATGAGCTCGAGGAAGCGTTTATCCCTGCTGTCCTCACCGACGGACTGTCCGCCGAGCTGAATCGGATCAGAATGTGTAAGACACAGACTGAGATCGAGAAGATCGTTACCGCCCAGCGCATCACCGAGCGCGCCTATACCGAGGTGCTCAATATCCTTAAGCCCGGCGTCACCGAGCGTCATATCGCGGTCGAGCTTGAGCATCTGATCAAGGTCTACGGCGGCGAGCGCGTCGCGTTCGATCTGATTTGCATTACAGGCGAGAATACCTCTCTACCGCACGGCGTACCCGGCGAACGCGTTGTCAAAAAGGGCGATTTCTTCACCTTCGATATCGGCGCGGTGTACGAGGGCTACCACAGCGATATGACCCGTACCGTTGCCGTCGGCAGCGCCACCGACGAAATGCGCATGATCTATGAGACGGTTTTGCAGGCGCACCTCAAGGCGCTGCGCACGATCAAGGCGGGCAATACCGCCGCCGATGTGGATATCGCCGCGCGCGACCATATCGAGAGCTGCGGCTACGGCGAATACTTCGGCCACAGCACCGGCCACGGCGTGGGACTGGATATCCATGAAGCTCCCGCCGTCTATAAAACTAACCGCACCGTACTGCGGGATAACATGGTCATCACCGATGAACCGGGCATCTACCTGCCCGAAAAATTCGGCGTCCGTATCGAGGATATGTACCTGGTGCAGGGCGATACCCCCGTTGACCTCGCCAAGATCCCCAAGGAGCTTACTGTCATATAACGGTCATAGCCAAGGGACAGCTCTATCCAATGATGCGGCAATCACATCTTCATTGTCGCAGAAAAAGGTGTGCGCGCCCAATCTCAACCTATTTACAAGATATTTCTTTGAAAGTATTGATTTTTCCGTACTTTCCCTGTATAATAATCGAGTTAAGGCTCGTCATGATCAATTGTCATTGCGAAATAGGCGTGCGCGCCCAATCTCAACCGATTTTGATTCAGGGCTGTTTAAATTAGACATTAGGAGGAAATGATTATGATTTCTGCCGGCGATTTCAGAAACGGCGTAACCTTTGAAATGGATGGACAGGTTGTTTCCATCATCGAATTCCAGCATGTAAAGCCCGGTAAGGGCGCCGCTTTTGTCAGAACGAAGATCCGCAACGTCATCACCGGTGCGGTTGTTGAAAAGACCTTCAACCCCAACGATAAGTACCCCACCGCTTTCATCGACAGAAAGGATATGGAGTACAGCTACAACGACGGCGATCTTTACTACTTCATGGATACCGAGACATGGGAGCAGATCCCGATCAACGCTTCTATCCTCGGCGACAGCTTCAAGTTCGTCAAAGAGAACATGACCTGCAAGGTGTTGTCCTACAAGGGCAACGTTTTCGGCGTAGAGCCGCCCAACTTTGTCGAGCTCCAGGTTACCCAGACCGATCCCGGTTTTGCCGGTAACACCGCTACCAACGCGACCAAGCCCGCTACCCTCGAGACCGGCGCTGAGATCAAGGTTCCGCTCTTTATCGAAGAGGGCGAGATGATCCAGATCGATACCCGCACCGGCGAGTATCTGGGCAGAGCGTAAACACTGATCCAATCATATTGCAGGGGAGGGGCTTTGAGGAGTTGTCCAAATCTATGATTTGGTTTACAACTCCCATGCAACAGCGCTCCAAGAGCGGATTCATCCGTGATTGGCTAAGCGCCACTGTGCTCCTCCCGCTATGATTTTTATTGTGTTTCCATAAGTTTCATTATAAAGGAGTTATTATGAATCTGACTGAAAGAATCGCTTATATCCGCGGTCTTGCCGACGGATTAAAGCTCGATGAAAACCGCGACGAGGTCAAGGTCATCAAGGCGATGATCGATCTTCTCGAGGATATGGCGTATGACGTAGCCGAGATGGAAGAGGTCGTCGATGAGGTCTGCAATCAGGTCGATGAGATCGACGAGGATCTTGCCGAGGTCGAAGAGGAACTCTACGGCGACGACTGCGGTTACGCGTCCTACGACAAGGATACCGACGAGTTCAGCGACGACGAGGCATACTATGAGGTCACCTGCCCCGCGTGCAACAACACCACCATCGTTGACGAAGACGCGCTGATCGAGGGCGGTCTCGAATGTCCCTATTGCAAGGCCGAGATCGAGTTCGACTTCTCCGAGCTCAACGAGGATATCGACGCGCTCGAGGACGCGGACAAAAAGGCTGACGAAAAAGCCGACGATCAGGCAGAGGAAAAGAAAGAGGACAAGGCGGAGAAATAATCCGTCAGTATCTCTACCTGCCGATCTTATTCAAGTAACATAGGCGGTACGGCTACGGTCGTGCCGCCCTTTTCGTTGGGATCATCCCACCCCAACGAAAAGCGGATCAATTTCTCTGTAGGGTACGGCATTTGAACACGCGTGTTCGACCTACCGAGAATGACGGGCGTTTCCCTATCGAAAAACCATAGATAGAAAATATACGTTTCTGCCATGTGGTACGTCGGCAAGCGCCGTACCCTACAGCCCTTTGCGACGTTAACTGTAGGGGATGACGCTTGCGACATCCCGAACGCTTGACAAGATGTCACCCAACCGCGCAGCAGATCCAACGCCCTGCCGCGGATCGTCGAACACGCGTGTCGGCGCCGCCCCCTACCAATCGTCTGCAACGTCTCTTGTAGGGGAAGGGCTTGCTCCCCGTTGGGGAGACGTCACGAAGTGACAGAGGGGGAGGCGTCTCCGCCGAGGAATGCTCCTCCCGTAACTTCTCCACGATATCTCATTTGCAAGATGAACTGAAAACTAAAGACTGAAAATTGAAAAATGAAAAATGAATAATAAACAAACCTCCGATTATTAGTGATCGGGGTGGTATGTAGGGGAGGGGCTTGCTCCTCCCGAAAACCATTCCGTGCAACGCCACTTACCGCGAAGCAAATCAATCTTTCCGTAGGGTACGGCATTTATGACGTACCGAGAATGACGGGCGCTTCTGTTATCGAAAACGCGAGATAGGAAACAAACCTTTCTGCCATGCGGGTCGTTGAGGCGCCGACCCCTACAATGAACCGCCCCTCATTCCTCGCTCCTCACTCCTCACTCCTAACTCCTAATCCCTCACTCCTCCTTTCACACCCTCCCTCCTTTCGCATAAACTATCACGAGGTGATCGTGATGCTGTGCCGCAAAAAACTCAGCCCCGTCCGTCGTAAGCTCCGCAAATATATTGCCATTCTTCTGGCGATTCTCATCCTATTGACCGTCTACATCGAGCTGGCGGTCAAGCGTCAGCTCCGCGACGTCGTTATCCGCGATATGCAAACGCTGTCCGAACAGGCGGTCACGATGGCGGTGGACGATTATTTGGCAGAGCATTCGGATAGGGGGAACCGAATGTGCGACATCACCTACGACAACGGCTCCGTCGCCGCGATCTCCACCAACGCCGCCTATATCAACGCAGCCAAAACCTATATCACCGAGCAAGCGCAGGATTATATCGACAGTCTGTCCCATACGCAGGGCGTCAGCGTGCGGCTCGGCACCTTCACGGGCATGATGTTCCTGTCGAATTTCGGCCCCGACATTCCCTTTTCCGTCGACAGCACCCAGACCGTCTCCTGCGAATTCCAAAGCTCTTTTGAGTCGGCGGGCGTCAACCAGACCATCCACCACATCACCATCACGGTGTACGTTGATCTTTTGATCTACGGCCCGATCCGTATCAAAGAGACTGTGAGCACCGAATCCTCCTTTGAGATCGCCCAGACTGTCATTGTCGGCGCGGTGCCGTCCTACAGCGGCGTCGTAACATATTGACTTGTGTCGCATGCTGTGATATATTGGTGGCGGTGATGGTATGCGACATTTTGATTATAAAGATTTTGTGGTGCAGTTCAGTATGCTGCACGATCAATTCCTGACAGATGTATCCTACGATTCCGGCGTTTTGAAGCTGGTGTTCGGAGAATACAGGATCTTCCGTGAGGATTATTCCGATGATACTTACTATGAACGCTACAAGGATTATCATGAGTGCACGGTTGAGATCACTGACCACAGCTTTTCCAACCACGAGCTGGACAAGCCTACGCTTTGCATGCTCAGGGGTGACAGGTTCAAATGGCTGGAGATGGATGATGAAGCCTTATTCGATTTTCTCCGATCCCTTCGCGCGCAATTCACCTTTGCTTCTATTGCGAACAACGACGAGCTCGAGCTGCAGTTCCTATCCTCCCCCGAGAGCGAGATGAAGCGAAAATACCGTTGCTGTGAATACCGTCTCAGCGTCATTGCCGACGCGATCAACTTTATCTGGAAATAGCTTTTCGTCTATCCCTTGGGTAGACGATTTTCTTTTGTCCAAAGTCCCAATATTTTGCGTAAAAACGCTTGAAAAGGCGGATATCTTGTGCTATAATACTACGGATAATAGGATTATAATGTGCAGATATGCGCGTTTATCAATTGCCATCGCGAAGCCCAAGGGCTCCCTTTCCTAAGAGAGCCGTCAGCAAAGCTGATTGAGGGTTGATACTAAGTATCCATTAAACGCTTTAACAAATTTGTTAGCGAGAAATTTCGCAGAGCAAGGCGGAGGACGCAGGCATACTGGGGTATGTCAAGGACGACAACACCGCTATGCGGAATTTATCGCA
>DNIP01000058.1 GCA_003499325.1 Oscillospiraceae bacterium | reverse complement strand
AAATTTGTTAAAGCGTTTAATGGATACTTAGTATTAACCGAACACAAAAACTGCCCCGAGCGATCGGGGCAGTTTTGACGTTTGGAATAGTTGTCATCAAATTGCGAAGCAAATGATACTAAGTAGCAATAAAACACTCTCCGTAGGGTACGGCATTCATGACGTACCGAGGACGACGTGCGCTACTATGATCGAAAACGTGCGATAGGAAACAATCGCCTCTGCTATGCGGTACGTCGACAAGCGCCGTACCCTACAGCCCTTTGAAGCCTTTGCAGTAGGGCGGGGCACGGCACGCGTGTCTGCTCCTCCCGTTTGGCAGCATCGTTTCACTTCTGACAGCGTTTTTCGGTTATGATAACAATCGTTACTTGGCGGGTTTTGTGAATGAATTGCCTGCGGTGTCAGATCACATAATTATCCGCGGTCTCGGTTTGGGCGAGGTCGGCGATGGAAATGCCGTCAAAATACTTGTTGGTCATATCATAAAAATCCTGCCACATTTTGAGGGTGCGACATTCCGCGGCGCGGGGGCACGGCTCCGCGTCGGGCGCTAAGCATGCGACGGGAGCGAGATCGCCCTCGGTCAGGCGCAGTACCTCGCCGACGGTGTATTTCTCGGGTGAGCGGGTCAGCCTGTAGCCGCCGCCCTTGCCGTGGACGCCCGCGATCAGCTTCGCCTTGGTCAGGGTCGGCAGGATGCGTTCGAGGTATTTGAGCGACAGCTCCTGCCGCGCGGCAACGTCCTTCATCGGAATATAGGAGCCGTTATTGTGTTCGGCTAAATCAATCAGTACGCGCAGTGCGTAACGTCCTCTGGTAGATACTTTCATGCAAATCACCCTTTATATAATGAGGAATTAGAAATGAGGAATGAGGAATTATTACTATTATACTACAAACATGGTAGGTAAATCAAGTATATCTTTTCACTCTTTACACTTTTTCTCTTTTCATATATAATAAGCACATATGATACTGAATGAGGTTTAACCATGAAAGCACTGATTGCGATGAGCGGAGGCGTAGATTCCTCCGTAGCGGCATTGTTGATGAGCGACTGCGAGCGGATCGGCTGTACGATGCGCCTGTTCGATAAAGAGGACGACGATAATCCCAAGTCCTGCTGTTCGTTAAAAGAGGTCGAGGACGCGCGCGCGGTATGTCACCGCCTCGGGATCCCGTACTACGTGTTCAACTTTACCGAGGATTTTGAAGCGAAGATCATTGGCAAATTCATCGATTGCTACCGCCGCGGCGTCACGCCCAACCCGTGTATCGACTGCAACCGCTATATGAAATTCGACAAGCTCCTGCTGAGAGCACAGGAGCTGGGTTGTGAGCTGGTCGTCACGGGTCACTACGCCAGAATCGAGGAGCAGGACGGTAGATTTTGGCTGAAAAAGGCGGTCGATCCCGCAAAGGATCAGAGCTATGTGCTCTATTCGCTCACTCAGGAGCAGCTCCGCCATATTCGGTTCCCCCTCGGCGGATTGAGCAAGGACGAGGTGCGTCGTATCGCGGCGGAGCATGGCTTTGTCAATGCCAACAAGCCCGACAGTCAGGATATCTGCTTTGTCCCCGACGGCGACTATGCCGCTTTTATCGAGGAAAAATGCGGCGCCATGCCGACGGGCGATTTCATCACGATCGACGGCGAGGTGCTCGGACAGCATAAGGGGATCTCGCACTACACCATCGGTCAGCGCAAGCACCTTGGCATCAGCGTCGGGTCGCCGATCTATGTAGTGAGGATCAATGCAGAGGACAACACGGTGGTGCTGGGGGATGAAAGCCACCTGTTCACCACGACGGCAACGGTGGAGGACTTCAACTGGATCGCGGGCGAAGCGCCGACCGAACCCGTGCGCTGCAAAGCAAAGACGCGTTACCGCCAACAGGAGCAGCCCGCGACGGCATATCCCAACGCGGACGGCAGTGTGACGGTGATTTTCGACGAGCCGATCCGTGCCATCACCCCGGGACAGGCATGCGTGCTGTACGACGGAGACGTCGTCCTCGGCGGCGGTGTGATTATCAGTGGTTAGTGATCAGTGATCAGTGATTAGTAATTAGTAATTGCAAACGGATCGTAAAGTATCAACTAACCACTGGTCACTAAAAAAGAGCCTCATCCGAGGCTCTTTTTCTATCTGTTCAGCATACGCTTTTTGATATCCGCTTTGTCGAACGCGGCGGCGATCAGGATGAAGATCAGCGCCGAGGCGATCGCCTGAATGCTGTTCTCGGGCATTTTCCACAGGGCGTTGACCAAGGCGCTGTGGAAGCTGTCGCCCGCCAAAAGCTGGCGGATCAGCTTAGAAATCGAATAGCCGACCACCGTGACCAGACCCGAGGGGATGGTCATGAGGGCGTTTCGCTTTGTCAGCAGCTTTGTGTCCTTGGCGCTGAAGAACACCGCGTTGAGCGCCTTGATAATGATGGTGTAGAGGATAGTCTCGGGATAGACGAGCAGATCGGCGATACCGCCGCCGATCGCAGACGCCGCCACCGCAAACGGCAGGGGCAGGAAGCTCGCCGTGAGATAGATCATCGAGTCGCCGAGGTGGACATAGCCGCCGGTAGGGGTCTTGATTTGGACAAATGCGGTCATCACCGCGATCATCGCCGCAAACATTGCGGCAATCACAATGTGCAGGGTATGCGCCGAGTGTTTTGATTTCATATTCATACCTTCCTTATAAAAATACGGCTCAGAATGCCCCGAAGCCGTTTTCTTAAATCGTGTTAATCTTGGAACAGCGGTGTGGAAAGGTAGCGGTCGCCCGTATCCGGCAGGAGAACCACAATGTTCTTGCCCGCGTTCTCGGGACGCTTTGCCAGCTCGATCGCCGCAAATGCCGCCGCGCCGGAGGAGATGCCGACCAGCACACCTTCGTTCTTGCCGATGAGCTTACCAGTGGCAAAGGCGTCGTCGTTCTCGACGGTGATAATCTCGTCATAGACCTTGGTGTTCAGCACATCGGGCACAAAGCCCGCGCCGATCCCCTGGATCTTATGCGCGCCCGCGGTGCCCTTGCTGAGCACGGGGGAGGAAGCAGGTTCCACAGCAACGATTTTGACATCGGGATTTTTACTTTTCAGATATTCGCCGACACCGGTCACGGTGCCGCCTGTGCCGACGCCCGCGACAAAGATATCGACCTTGCCGTCCGTGTCCTCATAGATCTCGGGGCCTGTGGTCGCGAGATGCGCGGCGGGATTGGCGGGATTGACGAACTGACCGGGGATGAACGCGCCCTCGATCTCCTTTGCGAGCTCATCCGCCTTGGCGATCGCGCCCTTCATGCCCTTGGTGCCGTCGGTGAGCACCAGCTCGGCGCCGTAAGCCTTCATCAGCTGTCTGCGCTCCACGCTCATGGTCTCGGGCATCACGATGATGATGCGGTAGCCGCGCGCCGCCGCGACAGCCGCCAGACCGATACCGGTGTTGCCGGAGGTCGGCTCGATGATGACGGAGCCTTCTTTGATAAGCCCCTTTTCCTCCGCGTCATCCAGCATCGCCTTGGCGATACGATCCTTGACGGAGCCTGCGGGGTTGAAGTATTCGAGCTTGGCGAGGAGCCTTGCGCCCAGGTTGAGTTTCTTTTCGGTATTGCTCAGTTCGAGCAGGGGGGTCTTGCCGATCAGCTGATCCGCGGATGTATAAATATTAGCCATAATGGTTCTCCTTATTATATAGTATCGATTTTTGTTTGTAAAGCCTTATTGTAGGGGAGGGGCTTGCTCCTCCCGTGAATCAATGATCTCATTGACTGATTCGAGCTATCAACATCGAAAGCCGCTGGTATACATGGATTATATCACCTCGAACGGTTATTTACAACCTACCTAACAAGTAGGATGGTTGTATTATATGCCATTACATTCGATTTGTCAACACTTTTTTGAAAAATAATCAAAAACATTCCTTCCTTAGGATGTATATTTGGTGACCATTTACTTGACAATAATAGGTATAAGTGGTAAAATAAATGACAGTAAGATAAGCTATCGTAAAGAGTGGGTCTTGACGGACCCGCTCTTTGTTATTGTTATGGTCGTTTGTGCGTTTCTCATTCGCGGTGATTTCAACCGATGAATCGGGGTCTCCGAAAAGCTCCTGCTTTTTGGGGGAAGGAGGAGTCGCGCAACGAGCACAGCGAACGACGACGTAGGAGGGATTCTTTGGCGAACAGTAAAGGAAAGAATACGGTGTCCGTTGTCGAAGAGATCGCCGCACCGATCGCGGAGGACTTAGGACTCAGGATCTGGGACGTGCGGTACCTTAAAGAGGGCTCGCAATGGCTTTTGCGGGTATTCATCGACAAGGACGGCGGCGTTGATATCAACGACTGTGAGAATATGTCCCGCGCATTAGACGCGCCGCTCGATGAAGCCGATCCCATCGCGGGCGAGTATATCCTCGAGGTCAGCTCCCCCGGTATCGAGCGTGAGCTGATCCGCCCCGAGCACTTTGAGCAGTTCATCGGCGCGGATATCATGGTCAAAATGATCCGGCCGCTCGACGGCATCGGCAAGGAATTCAAAGGCGTTCTGACAGCATTCGAGGACGGGATGGTGACCATCACCGACCACAGCGGCGAGAACACCGTGACCATCAGCAAGAAGGACGCGGCGTATATCAAGCTCGACGACTTTGACTAATGAGGAATGAGGAATTGTGGGTGGGCTTTGCCCACACCCGATTTGTATTTGCTCTTAATCTTAAACTGGATGGTGAATAAGAGAAACGGCGTATCCGATGGATCACGGTTCACTGACCACTAACCACTGAACACTATACAGAAAGGTCTGATTTGGAAAAATGGCAAGCAATAAAGAGCTCTTTGAGGCGCTGCGGCTCCTCGAAAAAGAGAAAGGAATCCCCGCTGAGTATATGATTACTCAGATCAAAAAAGCGATCATCACCGCCTGCAGAAACCTCTACGGCGGCAATGAGAATGTAGAGATCAAGATGGACGCGGATAAAAACACCTTCTCCGTCAAGCTGCTCAAAACAGTCGTCGAAGAGGTGGAGGACGAGAACTTCGAGATTTCCTTAGAGGACGCGAAGCTCATCTCCAAGCGTGCCGCTGTCGGCAAGGAGATCGGCATTCCGCTCGAGCCCAAGCAGTTCGGACGTATCGCGGTACAGACCGCGCGTTCCGTCATCCGTCAGGGTATTCGCGACGGCGAGAAGGATCAGATGCTCGTCGAGTTCCAGTCTAAGGCGCAGGAGATCGCGACCGCGACCGTCGAGCGCGTCGATCCGGTCACCGGCAACGCGACGCTGAAATTCGGCAACGCGGTCACCGTGCTGCCCAAGTCCGAGCAGATCGAGGGCGACGACCTCTATGAGGGCGGCACCGTCAAGGTGTATGTCGCCGGCGTGAAGGAGACCGAACGCGGTCCGCGCGCGATCATCTCGCGTACCCATCCCGATTTTGTCAAAAGATTGTTTGAGAAAGAGATCCCCGAGATCTATGACGGCACCGTCGAGATCAAGTCGATCTCCCGCGAGGCAGGCTCCCGCACCAAGATGGCGGTCTTTTCCGAGGACAGCGAGATCGACGCGGTCGGCGCCTGTATCGGTACCCGCGGCGCGCGCGTCAACACCATTGTTGACGAGCTGTGCGGCGAGAAGATCGATATCGTTCCCTACAGCGACGATCCCGCCGAGTTTATCGCGGCGGCGCTGTCCCCCGCGAACGTTGTCAAGGTCGAGCTCGCCGAGGATGGCACCAAGGCGTGTAAGGCGACCGTTCCCGACGGTCAGCTCTCGCTGGCGATCGGCAACAAGGGTCAGAACGTCAGACTGGCGGCCAAGCTGACCAATTACAAGATCGATATTCGTCCCGAGTCCGGTTTCTGGGGCGAGGATACAGAAGAAAAAGAAGACGACAAGGAAACCGAGTAAATACTGATCGATACTTTCGAAACTGACTTCCGGAAATGTCATTCAGCAAGAGGAGAATCTTTATGGCTGAGCGAAAAATACCGCTTAGAAAATGTATCGGCTGCGGAGAGATGAAGGATAAGCGCACGCTGGTTCGCATCGTCCGTAACAAGGAAGGCGAGATCTCCGTGGACTTCACGGGCAAGAAACCCGGCCGCGGCGCGTATATATGTAAAAACGTGGAATGCCTGAACAAGGCGGAGAAGGCAAAGCGCCTCGAACGCGCCTTTTCGACCAAGATCGAGCCTGAGATCTACGATACCATGAGGAGAGAAATCGGTGAATAACGACAGATTACTGAATTTTCTCGGTATATGCAAGCGGGCGGGCATGCTGCTCTCCGGCGCTGAGACCGTCACCAAGGCGGTCAATGAGGGGAAGGCACAGCTCGTGCTTTATGCGGCGGATGTATCCGAAAACAGCTTGAAGGGCGTTTTGAAAGCGGCTGACGCGAATCATGTCACCGCTAAGAGGATCACGCACAGCAAGGAAGAGCTGAGCTTTGCGCTCGGCAAGCACTGCGGTATTGTCTGTACGACGGATCCCGGCTTTGCCAAAAAGATGATCGAACTCACGAACTAAGGAGGAATTACCATGGCTATTATGATTAAATATAAAGTCAAAGAGGTGGCCACTGACCTTGACGTCACGACCAAAGAGGTTGTATCCGTGCTCAAAGAAAAGCTCGGCGTTGATAAAAAGGCAATGACGACCCTCAACGAAGAGGAGCTCAACTTCATCTTCGATTACTTTACACAGAAGAACGCGGTCAGCGATCTTACTCCGTATTTTGCGGTACGCGATCAGGCGATCAAGCAGAAGGAGGAAGAGGCTGCCAAGCGCAAGGCTGAGGAGAAGAAGCGCCGTGAAGAGGCGAAGGATCAACTGCGCCCCGACTCCGCGAAGAAGAGCACAAAGGCGCAGAATATCCCCGCTCAGCCCAAGAAGGAAAAGGTCGACAGAACCGCGGATATCGATCTGAAATCCGAGATCAAGTCTAAGCGCGGCACCGGCCGTATCGTCGATACCGGCGCTGCCGAGGTCAATGTTGACCGCTATAACCAGAAATATGATGATCTCGCTCTCGACAAGGTCAAGAACGAGAACAATATGTCATCCAAGAAGCAGAAGATCAACCAGCGCTCCAAGCAGCGCAACCGCCGTTCCGCAAAGCGTGAGACCGAGCGCGAGCGTATGGCGCGTATCGAGAAGGAGCGTAAGGCAAAGAAGATGACCGTCCTGATCCCCGACGAGATCTCTGTCGGCGATCTGGCGCTGCGCCTCAAGGCGACGGTCGCCGAGGTCGTCAAAAAAGCCTTCCTCATGGGTACGATGGTCACCGCGAACGACGTCGTTGACTTTGACACCGCGTCCCTGATCGCGATGGAGTTCCACGCCAGAGTTGAGAAGGAAGTCGTCGTCACCATCGAAGAGCGCATCATCGACGACAGCGAGGATACCGACGATAACCTGGTCGACCGCGCTCCGGTCGTCGTCGTCATGGGTCACGTCGACCACGGAAAGACCTCTCTGCTCGACTACATCCGCAACGCGCATGTCACCGACACCGAGGCGGGCGGTATCACCCAGCACATCGGCGCGTATCGCGTCAACATCAACGACCGCGACATCACCTTCCTCGATACCCCGGGTCATGAGGCGTTCACCACCATGCGCGCACGCGGCGCGCAGGTCACCGATATCGCCATCCTCGTCGTAGCGGCTGACGACGGTATCATGCCGCAGACGGTAGAAGCGATCAATCACGCGAAGGCGGCGGGCGTTTCCGTCATCGTCGCGATCAATAAAATGGATAAGCCGGGTGCAAATCCCGAGCAGGTCAAGCAGCAGCTCACCGAGTATGAGCTGATCCCCGAGGAGTGGGGCGGCGACACGCCCTGCGTGCCCGTATCCGCCAAGACCGGTATGGGCATCGACGATCTGCTCGAGATGGTACTGCTGGTAGCCGATATGAAGGAGCTCAAAGCTAACCCCGATCGTGCCGCGAAGGGTACTGTCATTGAGGCGCGTCTGGATAAGGGCAGAGGCCCCGTGGCGTCCATCCTCGTACAGAACGGTACGCTCCGCACCGGCGACATCGTCGTAGCCGGCATGGCGGTCGGCCATGTGCGCGCGATGACCGACGATAAGGGCAGACGCGTCAAGGAAGCCGGCCCCTCGATCCCGGTCGAGATCACGGGTCTGGACGACGTCCCCACCGGCGGCGATACCTTCAACGCCGTCACCGACGAGCGTCTGGCGCGCGAGCTGGTCGAGCAGCGTAAGCATGAGAAGAAGGAGGCCGAGTTCAACGCCCGCACCAAGGTCACGCTCGACAACCTCTTCGATCAGATGAAGCTCGGCGAGGTCAAGGAGCTCAAGATCATCGTCAAGGCTGACGTACAGGGCTCCGTTGAGGCGGTACGCCAGAGCCTTGAAAAGCTTTCCAACGAGGAAGTCCGCGTCAACATCATCCACGGCGCTGTCGGCGCTATCAATGAAAGCGACGTCATGCTCGCAAACGCCTCCAACGCTATCATCGTCGGCTTCAATGTACGTCCCGACGCGACCGCGCAGGCGAACGCCGAGCGCGACGGCGTAGATATGCGTATGTACCGCGTCATCTACGACTGCATCGAGGAGATCGAGAGCGCGATGAAGGGTATGCTCGCTCCCAAGACCAGAGAGGTCATCCTCGGTACTGCCGAGGTGCGCAACGTCATCCGCATCAAGTCGATCGGCAACATCGGCGGCTGTTATGTTAAGAGCGGTAAGATCCAGCGCGGCGCAGGCGTCCGCGTTGTCCGCGACGGCATCATCATTGCCGATGATACCATCGGTTCTCTCCAGCGCTTCAAGGACAGCGTCAAGGAAGTCGCAGAGGGCTATGAGTGCGGTATCGGTCTGGAGAAGTACAACGATATCAAGGAAGGCGATATCTTCGAGGTGTTCACCATCGAAGAATATCGTGAGGACTGAGTCCTCAGTGATGTTTTGCTGCGCAAAGTGAAGGTGCTTCGCAGTGAAGCTCACCGCGTTCGCGGTGAGTGATGTTTGCCTTTGGCAAGTTATGGGCGGGCGCTGCCCGCACCCATTGAAACAGAGGAATTATTATTATGGCTAATCATAGAATAGACAGGATTACCGAGGATGTGAAGCGTGAGCTGACGGCGATTTTTCGCGAGCTCAAGGATCCGAGGGTGAATTCATGCTTTCTGTCCATCGTGCGCGTCGAGGTGACCAACGACCTCTCCTACTGCACGGTGTACGTCAGCGCTTTGGAGGGGCTCGACCGTGCGAAGGCGGCTGTCAAGGGGCTCAAAAGCGCCGCGGGATATATCCGCAGAGAGCTGGGGCACCGCCTCCGCCTCCGCCATGTGCCCGAGCTGATTTTCACCCCCACCGATTCCATCGAATACAGCGCCGAGATCTCGCGGATCCTGAACAGTCTGGATATTCCGAAGGATGAGGAGGAACCTGATGAAACAGATAACGCTCAGTGAGGTCGCCTCTCTTCTTTCGGAGCATGACGATTTTAAAATTTTGACCCACAGCTATCCCGACGGCGATTGCCTCGGCTGCGGCTATGCACTGGCGTTCGCGCTGCGCAAGCTCGGAAAGCGTGCCAACGTCGCCGTGGACGGCAACCTGCCCTCCAAGTTCACCTATCTGGTGAAGCATTACGAGGAGCAGGATTTCACCCCCAAGTACATTGTCAGCGTGGACGTTGCCGCGCCCGCGCTGCTCGGCAAGAGCGTGATGGAGGGTGTGGATCACATCGATCTTTGTATCGATCACCACGGCACCAACACTCTGGACGCCGAGTATAAATATGTAGACGACACCGCCGCGGCTGCTGCCGAGATCATCCGGGAGCTGCTCGAATTGCTCCATGTCGAGATCGACGAGGATATCGCGGCGGGCATCTACACCGGCGTGTCCACCGACACCGGCTGCTTTGTCTACACCAATACCACCCCGCGTACCCACAGGATCGCGGCCGAGATGATGCCCTACTGCAACTGGCAGGAGATCAACAGCATCAATTTTGTGATCAAGACCCGCGCCAAGCTCAGGATGGAGCGTCTGGTCTACAAGACCATGGAGTTCCATGCCTCAGGCAAGTGCGCGATCATCTACACCACCCTCGCAATGTGCGAGGCGCTCGGCTCGGGCGATGATGAGATGGAGGGTCTGGCAAATATCCCGCGCCGTATCGAGGGCGTGAAGATCGGCATCACCATGCGCGAGAAGGCAGGCGGCGTGTTCAAGATCTCCGTGCGCACCAACGACGGTATCAACGCGGCTGAGTTCTGTAAGCAATTCGGCGGCGGCGGTCATCCCGCGGCGTCGGGATGCTCGATCGAGGGCGATCTCAACACCGTCAAGCAAACGCTGATCGATGCGGCAGAGGCATTCCTGCAATGAACGGCGTCATCCTGATACATAAGGAGAAGGCTTTCACCTCCTTTGACGTCGTCGCCGTGGTACGCAGGCTGACAGGGCAGAAGAAGGTCGGTCACACCGGCACGCTCGATCCGAACGCGACCGGCGTTTTGCCCGTCCTGCTCGGCACGGCGACCAAGGCGCAGGATATCATCCCCTGTCACGATAAAAAATACCGCGCGGATTTCCGCTTCGGCGTCGCGACCGATACCTTGGATATCTGGGGCGAGGTCATAGAGCAAAAACCATCTAACGTAACAGCGGATGAAATAGAAAAAGCACTGCGGTGCTTTAGGGGGGAGATCGAACAGCTCCCGCCCATGTATTCCGCCGTCAGCGTCGGCGGTAAGCGGCTCTATCAGTATGCCCGCGAGGGCAGGGAGGTCGAGCGCCGTCCTCGGACAGTGACGGTCTATGAGCTGGAGCTTTTGTCCTTTGACGAGAGCACACAAAGCGGCACGCTCGATATCTACTGCTCCAACGGCACCTATATCCGCACGATCATCGACGATCTGGCGCGCTCACTCGGCACAGTCGGCGTGATGACGGATCTGGTGCGGTATGAGGCGTGCGGTTATCCGCTCGAGGCTTGCATGACGCTCGATGAACTCCGCCAAAGGATCGACAGCGGCGACAGCTCCTTTTTGCACAGCGTCGAAAGCATTTTTATGACCTATGACGAGGTGGTGGTCAGCGATAAGCAGGCGCACCGTTTTGTCAACGGCAATCCGCTGGACGTCGTCCGCACCCCGCTGCGCGACCGCGCCGAGGACAAAAAAATATTCCGCGTGAAGGATCGGCAGGGCGCCTTCCTCTCACTCGGAATCATCGACGGCGAAGTATTGAAGCTCTATAAGCATTTTTAAAAAGCTCCCATGAGGGCAGTGTCATTCAATTAAGAAGGCTCCTTTTGGTAAAAGGAGCTGTCGCCCGTTGGCGACTGAGGAATTGCATCAAACGACCGAGCGTCAGCGAGATACCTTTTTTAACTTAATGATGTTACCTGTCAGGGAGCTTCTTTTGGTGGGGAGGGCTGCGCCCTCCCCCTTTTTATTACTTCAAATTTTCATCCACGGGATAGGACGTCAGAAAGCGCACCGAGCGCTCGATGGCGTCCTTGCTGTTTTTGTAGTCGCCGCCCTGATTGCGGTAGTCGAACATGCTCGCAAAGTGGGTCACGTCGTCATACAGCGTGTCCATATAGCCCTTCGAGAGCTTGTTGGTCGTCTCGCAAAAGTCCTTGAACGTGCCTTTGTCCATCGCCTTTTTATTGGCGTTGCCCATCAAAAGGGCATAGTGATCCAGACAGATGAATTCCTGCTCCTGATATTGTTTGCGGAATGCGGGATCGGAGCCGTACTGGACATAGACGGTCGCGAGCAGATGCAGGATATCGTGCTCGATGCGGTCGCACACATAGCAGGTGCGGTCGTTCTCGCGGATCGCGGCGAGCATCTTTTTGTCGGGAGTATCCGTGTTTTTCTTCGGGAACACCTTTTTTCGCAGCTCGTCAATGTGCGTCTGGAGCAACAAGGCGTTCGACAGGCGCGGACCGTTGTTGACCATCATTGAGAAATGACGGTGACAAAAGCCCACCTGATTGGTTTTGACGCGCACATCGGGCGCCATCATCGCGGCTCCCGTGATGTACTCGACATACTGCTCCTCGAGCATGCGGTGCATGCGGCAGATGGGACAGCCGTCTGTCTGAGTGAACAGTTCGGTGATCGGGATCGTAGTGATATTCGGCTTCATGGGAACCTCCGTTCATTGCGGCGCACAAGGATGTGCCGCGGTTTTTCAATATTATCATAAAATTATTATAGCATATTGTTTTAGAATATGGTATACTTGATTTGGATTATTTTATGATCGATTTCCAAAGACGAATCACTATGCTTTGATTTCATTTGATATAGGAGGACAACATGAAGATTCTTTTTATCCTCGCGCTGATCGCGCTCATGGTATTCGCCGTGTCGAGCATCATCAAAGAGCGCAGGTATACCAAGATCATTCGTCTGGCATCCTGCTCCTTGGCGGTGGCGCTCTCGCTGATTGCCGCGATCGCCGTGCCGTATCTGCGCTCGCTCGGGATCGGCGTAGCCGTGCTGACGGCGGTGAGCTTCGGGCTGACGATCTTTGCCCGACAGTTCAAGAACGACGGCGTCAGAGCCTTTGTGAGATACACCGCGAACGCGATCCTGGTGATCCTGCTGCTCGAGGCGGTCTGCTTCAACTTCAACAGCTATCACCTGTGGAAGGGCGGCTATGATGAAACGCCCCTCGATATGAGCGCGGCTACGCTCACCAACGTTACGCAAAACGGCAATACCCTTGTGACGAACGGCGAGAAAGCGACGATCGAATTCCCGACCCTCGATCAGAAGATCGGCACCATCCGGCTCGACCTCAAGGGCACCGCCTACAAGACCGATTATTCCATCGATTTCGCCGACGAGACCAACGCCTCTTATTATCTGCGGACGGGGCTGGTCACGGGCTCGGTGTTCAACGATATCAGGCAGACAAAGACTGTCGTCTGTGATTTTTCGGGCAAGGTCAGCAAGCTCAGGATCAACCTGACTGAGCTAAAAAACAATACCGTGACCATCAGCGGCATCACCCTCAATGCGGATTATCCCTCGCAATTCTCCTATCTGCGATTCGCGCTGATCCTGCTCGGTGTGATGTTCGTGTGGGCGTTCAAGCGCAGCGTCAACTTCCGCAAGCCGCTGGGCGATCATCTCAAAACGACCAAGACCGTTACCGTGATCATCGTGATCGTGATGGTGGCGATCTCACTGATCCTGTCCTCCGTCGGGCTGAATCCTAAGACGGATTTCAACGATACCAATGGCAACCAGATCACCAAGGAGCTGGTTGACGCGTTCGAGTCGGGACAGGTCGAATTAAAGGACAAGCCCGGCTCCGATCTGCTGAGCATGGAGAATCCCTACGACTGGTCGGCACGTGTCGAACAGAACGTCAACCCCAAGTGGGATCATGTTATGTATAACGGCAAGTATTATTCCTACTACGGCGTCGGCCCCGTGATCCTGCTGTATCTGCCGTATCATCTGATCACAGGGCACTATCTGGCGAGCCTGCCGGGCGTGGTACTGTTCAACACATTGGCGTTGATCTTTTTAGGCATGACATTCTATCAGCTGATGAAACGGCTGTTCAAGGATCTTCCGCTGTCGATGTATACGGCGGCGCTCATCATGATCTACGCCTCCTGCGGCGTCTGGTACTGCACGGTGATGGCGAACTTCTATGAGATCGCCCAGTCGTCCGGCTTCTGCTTCACCGTATTGGGTGCGTATTTCCTTGTGACCTCTAACGTGATCGGCAGCGAGAAGGAGCCGATCAAACCGCTCCACGCGGCGTTGTCCTCGCTTTTCCTTGCGATTGCCGTGACCTGTCGTCCCACGACCGCCATCTGGTGTGTGGTTGCGGTGGTGTTCATCGTTGCGGGCGTGATGAAGCTGCGCCGCGGCAAGAGTGAACGCTCCGCCTATGTCAAATACTTGTGCGCGGCGCTGATCCCCTTCGTCGTGATCGGTGGTGCGCAGATGCTCTATAATCACGCGCGCTTCGGCTCGTTCACGGATTTCGGTATCGCGTACTCGCTGACCATCAACGACTTCACCCATACCGAGTTCCACACCCAGCTCTCCGCGATTGGCTTCTTCGATTATCTATTAGCGCCGCCGTCCTTCACGGGCGAGTTCCCCTATGTGCAGTCGACCCTGTCCAAGCTCGGCGTGAACGGCTACTACTTTGAGGCGACCAACAACGGCGCGGGCTTATTCTACCGCGCGCTCCCGATGTTCTTCCTCTTCGGCGCGCCGTTTGCGCTCAGGTATGTCGAGAAAGAAAAGCGCACCCGCACCGCGATCCTGTTCAGCGCAGTGGCGTTCGTCGCACCGTTCATCATCATCGCGTCGATCTGGGAATCCGGCTACGGTACGCGCTACATGATGGACTTCGCGTGGGAGATGCTGACCTGCGCCTTCCTCGTGATGTTCCTCTTCTACCGCCACCTCAAGGGCAAGGACGCCAAGCGCATCTATGAGCACCTGCTCCTGATCGCGATGTTCGCCTGCGTGTTCATCAACATGGGTCTGGTGTTCGCGTACTGGTACCCGGGCAGCTATGTCGGCGGACATGAGGCGATGTTCGAGCGCTTCGGCAGAATGTTCTCGATGTTCAACACTTAATATGACGGTTGATTTCTTCCAACCTTTGTGTTATAGTGGTAATACTATTTTTCAATAATAATCAGACATTCTTATCGGTCTGCTTTCTATTAAAAACTAGTATAAAACAATTTGTGAAGGTGCAGAATGAGTCAGAATCAAAACAACCATCAACCGCAGAAAGCGGCAGATACAAACAAACAGCCTGCACAGCAGACCACCCAAAAGCCCCGCCGCAATAAGGTGAAGGAGTGGCTGATCTCCCTTTTGATCACGCTGGTGGTATTGGGGATCGTGGTCGCTTTGCAGTATTGGTTCGCCAAAACCAGCGGCCTCGGCATGAACTCGACCATCACATGGGTGGGTAACGCCATCGGCGGCGTGATCATGCTCTTCATCGTCCATCACTTTGTCAAAAAGCCCGATGACGACGGCTATCGCCCGTAACAATATCAAAAGAAAGAACGCAGCCGGCATAAAACCGACTGCGTTCTTTCTGTAGCAAAAGCCTTCCTTTGGGAAAGGAAGGTGGGCTCGCATAAAGCGAGCTCGGATGAATTGTATCCATTGATCGACCGAAGGGAGATACATTTATTCTTCATTCTTCAGTTTTCAGTATTCATTTTTCAGTCGGTGACGATGCCCTTGGGCGTATAGCCCGCTTCGGTGATGGCCGCTGCCGCTTTGTCGTAGTCGATCGGCTCGGCGGAAATGATCTCGACCTTTTTCGCTTCATGAGAGGCGGTGACGCTCTCGACATTCAGGTTCTTTTCGATGGCTTCTTTGACGTGCTTTTCGCACATCGGGCACATCATGCCCTCTACATTGATCACGGTTTTCATGGTTTTGGGTTCTCCTTTATCGATTTTATTTTCTGCGACAGGCGGTAGATCGACTGTCGTTTTTTGACTCTTTTTGTGCTTATGCGGATCGAACAGATTCAGCCGCAGTGCGTTGCTGACGACGCAAAAGCTGCTCAGGCTCATTGCCGCCGCGCCGAACATCGGATTCAACGCAATGCCGAAGATCGGGATCCATAATCCCGCTGCCAGCGGGATGCCGATGATGTTGTAGATGAATGCCCAGAACAGGTTCTGATGGATGTTGCGCAGGGTTTGGCGCGACAGCCGGATCGCCGCCGCAAGGTCGCTCAGCCGTGAGCCGACCAGCACTACGTCGGCGGAGTCGATGGCGATATCCGAGCCCGATCCGATGGCGACGCCGGTGTCCGCGGCGGTCAGCGCAGGCGCGTCGTTGATCCCGTCGCCCGCCATCGCGGTCTTGCCGTATTGCTTGAGCTTTGTGATGATATCGCTCTTGCCCGAGGGCAGAACGCTCGCATAGACGCGATCCACACCCACGCTGTTGCCGATCGCCGCGGCGGTTTTCTCGTTGTCGCCGGTGATCATCACAACGCGGATCCCTAATTCGGACAGCTCCCTGACTGCGGTTTTGCTGTCATCCTTGACGGTGTCGGCAGCCGCGATCATACCCAAGAGCCTGCCGTCTTTCGTGAACAGCATCGGTGTTTTGCCGCTGTCGGCAAGCGTATTTGCCAACGCGTTGGCTTTTCTTTTCCTATCCTCATTGACATCGATTTTTGACAGAACGAACCGCAGAGAGCCCGCGTATACCTGCTCGCCGCCGATCGTGCCGCTCAGCCCGTGACCCGACAGGTTGGTAAAGTCGTCACAGGGCAGGGCAGGGGTGTTCTGCTCCTCCGCATATCTCGTGATCGCCTCCGCCAGCGGATGGGCGCTCAGCTTTTCGATGCTGTACGCGATCTGCAACAGCTCGGTTTCGGTCACACCATCGGCGGGGACAAGGTCGGTGACCTCGGGCGTGCCCTTGGTGATGGTGCCGGTTTTGTCGAGCGCAACGATCTGCGTTTTGCCCGCTGTTTCCAGCGCCTCGGCATTCTTGAACAGGATGCCCGCCTTTGCGCCCACGCCATTTCCAACCATGATCGACACGGGGGTTGCCAGACCTAGGGCGCAGGGGCAGGAGATCACGAGCACCGAGATCCCTCGCTCGAGCGCGTAGGCAAATTCCGCGCCGGTGATCAGCCAAATGAAAAAGGTGATCAGCGCGATCCCGATGACGACGGGCACAAATACGCCGGAAACCTTGTCGGCAATTCGTGCGATCGGCGCTTTGGTGGCGGAGGCTTCATAGACGGTGCGGATGATCTGACTCAGGGTCGTGTCCTCGCCCACGCGGGTCGCGCGGCATTTGAGATAGCCGTTTTGGTTGATGGTCGCGGAGTAGACCTGCGCGTCCACCGCCTTATCGACCGGCAGGCTCTCGCCCGTGAGCATGCTCTCGTCGAGCGTGCTCTCGCCCTCGATGACGATGCCGTCCACCGGTACGCTCATGCCCGGGCGCAGGATGAAGATATCGCCGATATTCACCGCATCGATCGGGACTTCCTTTTCCTCGCCGTTTCTCTCTATAATGGCAGTTTTCGGAGACAAATCCATCAGCGATTGCAGGGCGTCGGTGGTCTTGCCCTTGCTGTGCGCTTCCAGTATCTTGCCCAGTGTGATCAGCACCAATATCATGGCGGCGGATTCAAAGTACAGCCCGTGCAGCAGCTTCATCCGCGCCTCACCCTCGGTGACCGTCATCACAAATAGCTCGTATACGCTCCAGAGGAAGCTCGCCGCCGAGCCGAGGGACACCAGCGTGTCCATGTTCGGCGCACGGTGGATGATGCCCTTAAAGCCGCTGATAAAGAAGCGTTTGTTGATGATCATCACTGCGGAACTGAGGATCATTTGCACCAGAGCGATCGCGATGGGATTGCCGTCGAAGAACGGCGGCAGGGGAAAGCGCCACATCACGTGCCCCATCGAAAAGTACATCAGTACGAGCAGCAGGAGCAGCGAGATCACAAAGCGCTGCAAGAGCGGCTTGACCTCGTTCGGCTTCTCGATTGTGATTTTATTATGTTGTTTTGCTGCGGCGTTCTGCGCCTTGGCGGTATAGCCTGCCTTTTCCACGGCGCCGATGATCTCGTCTGCGCTTGCACTGCCCTCGACGACCATCGAGTTGGTCAGCAGACTGACGGAGCAGGACGTCACGCCGTCCACCTTCCCGACCGCCTTCTCGACCCGCGCGGAGCAAGCCGCACAGCTCATCCCGCCTACATCATAGCGTTCCATACATTACCTCGTTCATTTCATCAGCTTGCCGATGATGTCCATCAGCTCGTCGATATCCGCCTCATCGTTTTTGATATCGCGCACCACACAGCCTTCGATATGGCGGCGCAGCAGCTCGCGGTTAAAGGCGGCAAAGGCGTTCTTCGCCGCGGCGCTCTGGGTGAGGATATCCACGCAGTAGGCGTCATTCTCCACCAGATTGCGGATCCCGCGGATCTGCCCCTCGATGCGCGACAGGCGGTTGATCAGCTTTTTCTTTTCGTTTTCCGACCGCTCGGTTTTTTTCTGTGATAAGCAATGTTCACACGGCATAAAATACCCTCCGTTTTTTCGGTTTATCGAATGGTGTATTCATCAATATAAATTCGGAATCCGCAGGATTCTATAGGGCTCCCTTTGGTAAAGGGAGCTGTCGCCTGACATACGTGTCGGGCGACTGAGGGATTGTACTAATGATCGACCAAAGGGAGAAACAATCATTCTTCATTTTTCAGTCTTCAATCTTCAGTCTTAAGTATCACAACATACCCCCTTGGGGTATCTTTGTGCTCATTATATACCCTATAGGGGTATTTGTCAACCGTTTTATTTTACCTGCCTACTTGACTTTTGCCTTGAAATATAGGATAATTTATCCTGTAATATTATAGTGGGTAATTAGGGCGAGATTGCCACAGCCCCCGACACGCGTGTTCACGCGGACAAGGGCTTCGCAATGACGATCTATATTATCCGCAACAGGAGGTATATTTATGATTGATTTAACCAAATATGGTATCAACAGCGTACAGGAGATCGTTTACAATCCCTCGTACGAACAGCTTTTTAAGGATGAGATGGATCCCGCGCTGACCGGCTTTGATAAGGGTCAGCTCACCGAGCTGGACACCGTCAACGTCATGACCGGTATCTACACCGGCAGATCCCCCAAAGATAAGTTCATCGTGATGGATGACACTTCCAAGGACACCGTTTGGTGGACCACTCCCGAATATCCCAACGATAACCATCCGGCGACCAAAGAGGCATGGGACGAGTGCAAGAAGCTCGCGCTCGAGGAGCTCTCAGGCAAGAAGCTCTACGTCGTAGACTGCTTCTGCGGCGCGAACAAGGACACCCGCATGGCGATTCGCTTCATCATGGAGGTCGCTTGGCAGGCTCACTTTGTCAAGAATATGTTCATCCAGCCCACCGAGGAGGAGCTCAAGAACTTTGAGCCCGATTTCATCAGCTACAACGCGTCCAAGGCAAAGGTCGAGAACTACAAGGAGCTCGGGCTCAACTCCGAGACCGCGGCGATCTTCAACGTTACCTCCCGCGAGCAGGTTATCCTGAACACCTGGTACGGCGG
>DNIP01000071.1 GCA_003499325.1 Oscillospiraceae bacterium | reverse complement strand
TTTAATGGATACTTAGTATTATCAATCTTTTTTTCTTATTTATATTGTAACCGAAAAGTTTTGGTGCTATACTGAAATTGAAAAAATTATGCAGGAATACGGTGAAATATGGAAATTCGGTTGCCCTCAGACGTCAAACTGATCATCGAAAAGCTACGGCATAACGGCTACAGCGGTTATGTCGTGGGCGGTTGCGTGCGCGACAGCCTGCGCGGGCTCACGCCGCATGACTGGGATCTCACCACCTCCGCGCCGCCCGAGGAGATCGAGCGGATCTTTGCGGAGTACCAGACGGTCAGCGTCGGCAAGAAGTACGGCACTGTAGCGGTGATCGTCGAGGGTGAGCTCTATGAGATCACGACCTACCGCATCGACGGTGAATATACTGATTCCCGCCATCCCGATGAGGTGCGCTTTTCCGATCGGCTCAGTGACGATCTCGCGCGGCGTGATTTCACCGTCAACGCGATGGCGTATAATGACGAGGACGGTTTGGTGGATCTCTACGGCGGTCAGCAGGATCTTACAAACGGCGTCATCCGCTGTGTCGGCGATCCTGAACAGCGCTTCTCTGAGGACGCGTTACGCATCCTGCGCGCCTTGCGCTTTGCGGCAACGCTCGGCTTTACCATCGAGCCCGCCACCTCCGACGCGATCCTCCGACAGCGCAAGCTGCTCTCGGATATTGCGGGTGAGCGCATCCGCGAGGAGCTGTTGAAGCTGTTGTGCGGCGAGAACACCGATTTTGTCCTGCGGCGTTACCGTTCGGTCATCGCGGTGTTCATCCCCGAGCTCAAGGGCACCTTTGATTTTGAACAGAATTCCAAGCACCATAACCGCGATGTATACCGCCATATCGTTGCGGCGGTGCGCAATATCGAGCCGCTCCCGCTGCTGCGCGTCACCATGCTGTTCCACGATATCGGCAAGCCACTGGCGCAGACGACGGACAAATTCGGCACGAGTCATTATAAGAATCACCCCAAGATCGGCGCGGCGATGACGCGCGAGATCCTCCGGCGGCTGTGCATGTCGTCGGCGTTCATCGACGAGGTATGTACGCTGATCCGCTGGCACGACGAGCGGTTTCAGCCCGATACCGTCATGCTCAAGGGCTACCTCAAGCGCCTCGGCGTGGAGGTGATGCAGGCGCTCATGCTGATCCAGCACGCGGATATTTTGGCGCAGTCCAAGTATATGCGGGAGGAGAAGCTCCGCAATTTGTCAGCGGTATCGGATGAATTGAACCGCATCATCGCGGCAGGGGAGTGCTACAGCCTGCGGCAGCTGTGTGTCAACGGCTCCGACCTGCTCCATATCGGGGTCAGCTCGGGCGTGCAGATCGGCAAGACGCTCGACCTTTTGCTCGACAAGGTAATCGCGGGCGAGCTGCCTAATGAGAAAGCCGCGCTTTTGGCGTATGCCGAAAGCACGATTGACAAAGAGAGCTAAACTGATTATAATAAGGCACGAGCAAGTCAGGCAGTCGCGGGCGAGCGCCGAAAGGCTCCGTCCGAGGAAAGTCCGGGCTTCACAGAGCGAGGATAACGGCTAACGGCCGCCGGGGGCGACCCCAGGGATAGTGCAACAGAAAATTACCGCGATTCGTCACGATATCGTAGGGGAGGGGCTTGCTCCTCCCGCAGTCGTCGACGACGCAAGGGTGGAAAGGTGAGGTAAGAGCTCACCGGGGTGGCGGAGACGTCACCGCCGTGTAAACCCTATCCGAAGCAACACCGCGGAGGGACAATATGCCTGCTCGGCAGTCCCGTGGAGGTGGCACCGAGCCGCTGCGGCAACGCACGGCCAAGATAGATGACTGCCCAATACAGAACCCGGCTTATAGATTTGCTCGTTTGAAAAGCTCCCTTCGGGGAGCTTTTGTTTAGTGAGGAGTTAGTAGTGAGGAGTGAGGAGTTAGGAGTGAGGAGTTGAGGGCGGACTCTGTCCGCACCTGATTCCTATTTAAACAATGAAAACTTATGCTTCTTCTAAAAGGGTATATTATGATATTGCCATATCGACTGTATATCAATCCAAAAGCCGTCAGGCTTTCCCAAAACTCCTCACTCCTCACTCCTAACTCCTCACTGATTTCTATATCTTGTATGTCACTTTTTGTCAACAACAAGCGACATGAAAAAGTTTACAAAAATTGATACATTTTCTTGTGCAGAAATTAAAGGTTTGTAACGAAAAGCAGAAAAATGTATCAAAAATTTAAATTTTCTTACAAAAAAGGGTTGTTTTTTTTCGAATAACGTATTATAATACAGATACATTAGCTTTTTACGTTTAAAGAATTTCCATGCGGAATTATTTAAAAGAAATAACTAACTGATTTTGGAATAGATTTGGGGAGATAAAATGAGACTTCGTAAACAGGAATTAGGCGATCGTAATCTTGTAGGCGCGCGTGTTGAAGCGGCTCGTAAAAAAAGGGGTATGAAGCAAAAGGAGCTGCTCGCACAACTGCAGGTCAACGGCGTCGATATGAACGCGTCGGGCTTATCCAAGCTCGAGGGACAGATCCGTTACGTGACAGACGTAGAGCTGGTAGCGCTGGCGGATATCCTCGAGGTCAGCGTTGATTTCCTGCTCGGACGCGCTTCGCAGTAATTTTCAATTTGATATTTTCCAAGCATTTTGGTTTCTGTTTTTTCAGACGGCAGGCTCTATTTTAGGGCCTGTCGTTTGAATTTTATATGAAAAGTCATTGCGAGGGGGTATCTTGTGGCAATCTCAACCGCATAAAACTATCCGCGTCACAAACACTAACCTTAGGTTGGTGATGATATGAAAACCCGTTTTTTCAGCGGTAAGCCTCGGCTTGTTTTTTTCCTCTGCTATACATTATTATTCATCCTTGCGGTACAGGCGGCGGCATTCGTTCTGCCGTTCGTCTTATCGCTTTTGACTGCGGTGCTGATGAAGCCGCTGTATGACTATCTGCGGACGAGCTTCCGTTTTCGCTCCTCCTTTGCCGCAACCGCGCTCACCCTGCTGGTTTTCGGCGTGGTATTCGCCGTGATCGGAATCATCCTCTTTCTTGCGGTCAATCAGGCGCTCAGCCTGCTGGAGAATTATCGCGGTGAGATCGTTGAGCTGTTCCGCGCTCCCGCGCTGTTTGACACACTGAAGGAGAATATCGTTTCGGGGAATCTGCTGCGTACCGTCACCTCCGTCGCCTCAACGCTGTTCCAAGCGGTACCGCTCGGGATCACCTTCGTGATCGTGACCTTTGCGCTGACGGTCTATTTCCTGCACCATTTAGGCAAATTGCGCGATGATCTGCTGAATCGGGCAGGGGAGTACGGCGAGGTTCTCGGTAACGTCATGCACATCGCGGGCGATACCCTGCGGCGACTGATCCGCTCCTATCTGATCCTGTATGCGATTACCTTTGCCGAGGCGGTCTTTATCTTCTATCTGACGGGCGTCGAATACCCGATCGCGTTCGCGCTTGTGACCGCTGTCGCGGATGTGCTGCCGATTTTAGGCCCCGGCGTAGTGTATGTGCCGTTTGCAATCGCCTTTATTCTGCAAAAGAATTATATCGGCGGTGTGATCCTGCTGGTATACTTCCTCTTGACCGTCGTGCTCCGCCAGATCCTCGAGCCGCGGATCGTCTCCGATCAGGTCAAGGTGCATCCGCTGGTCGTGCTCTCGGCGATCTATTTCTCCATCGTCAGCATGAATATCTGGGTGCTGTTCTACGTTGTCAGCATTTTTGTCGCTTATCGCATCCTCAACGCCGCCCATGTATTTGATGCTGATATCCAATAAATCGATTTGCGGAATCGGTGATATCTCTTGATATTTTTTTATAATATAGTATAATACAATTATAATAGAGAATTCTGTGCTTTTGGAGGCATACAAATGAAACAGAGTATCAACAGCTTTTTTGAATCCATTCGCGGCAAGCGCATTGCGCTGATCGGCATGGGCCGCAGTCATATGCCGCTGATCCCGCTTTTCACCAAATACGGCGCGACCGTTATCGCTTGTGATAAACGCGATGAAGAAGCGCTCGGCGAAGTCGCTCAAAAGGCGAAGGCGGACGGCGCCACACTTTCCTTAGGCGAGCATTATCTCGACGATATCGACGTTGATATCGCACTGCGCACCCCCGGTATGCGCTTTTGGAGCGACGAGCTCAACGCCTTGCGCGAGAAGGGCGTGACCATCAGCTCCGAGATGGAGATCTTCTTCGATATCTGTCCGTGCAAGATCTACGCGGTGACAGGCTCCGACGGCAAGACCACGACCACCACCGTTATCGCCGAAATGCTCAGAGCCGACGGCTATACCGTCCATGTCGGCGGCAATATCGGCAAGCCCCTCCTGCCTGAGATTGAGACCATCTCGCCCGACGATGTGTGCGTGGTGGAGCTGTCCTCCTTCCAGCTCATTTCCATGCGCCAGAGCCCCGACGTGGCGGTTGTGACCAACCTTGCGCCTAACCACCTCGACGTTCACAAAGACATGGAGGAGTACATAGAAGCAAAGAGGAATATTATTCTTTATCAGAATGAAAATCAAAAAGCCGTTCTGAATTACGATAACGAGATCACCCGCTTGTTCGACCTGAGCTGTAAGGGGGAGACCGTCTTTTTCTCCCGCACAAAAAAGCTCCGTCACGGCGCGTATCTCGACGGCGATACCATCATGTACGCGGAGGACGGCAAGATCTTTGACGTGCTCGATATCCATGAGATCAAGATCCCCGGCATGCACAATGTCGAGAATTATATGACCGCGATCTGCGCCGTTTGGGGCGACGTCAGCGTTGACAGCATCCGCAAGGTCGCGCGTGAGTTCGGCGGCGTGGAGCACCGCGCCGAGTTCGTCCGTGAGCTCGACGGCGTCAAGTATTACAACGACTCCATCGCCTCCAGTCCGACCCGTACCGCCAGCGGCACCCTGTCGCTCTATGACTTTAAGCTGATCCTGATCGCGGGCGGCTACGACAAGCACCTCGACTACACCGAGCTGGGCGACAAGATCTGTGACAAGGTCAAACTCGCGATCCTGATGGGCGCGACTGCCGACAAGATCGAGACCGCGATCAGAAAGTCGCCTAAATACGCCGAGAACAACCCTGTCATTATCCGCGTCAAGGACATGGAAGAGGCGGTAAAATGCGCGCATGAAAATGCCGTTGATGGCGATATCGTATCCATGTCGCCCGCATCCGCGAGCTTCGATCTGTACAAGGATTTTGACGCGCGCGGCAAGCACTTCAAAGCGCTGGTCAACGCCTTATGATCCGACAGGCGGATCAAAGCAGCCTGCGTTCCTTTCACACAAACGATCCGTTTTATACCCGTATCCTCTCGCTGTACGAAAGCTATGGCGGAGGATATGATTTTGTCGGCTTTTGGGTGCAGGAAACGGACGGCAAGCTCACCGCGGCGATCTCCCGTTTTGAGGACAAGTTCAGTTTGTATCTCACCGACCTTTCCGATTGCGAAGAAATTGGCGCCTTCCTGCGTTTTCAGGGCGCGGGAGCGGTGATGGCCGCGTGCAGCTTTTTATCTGATTCACCGGCAGAGCATGTAATCCAAGGGCACGTTCTGCGATATCGAGGTGATAATTATATTTCTGAATTAGAATTATACTCACCTGAGATCAAGCCGTTTTATGAGCTCTTGCAGAGCTGCGCGAGCGAGATTTTTCTCGTGCCGGAATACATGACCTTTCTGTCCGACGTGACCCATCGCCGCAACCTCGGCAAATGCGCCATTCTCGGCACAGATATCAACGGAATGCTTGCGTCGGGCGTGATGACTGTTTCGGAAACGTCATCCGCTGTTATCCTCGGCGCTGTGGCGACCCATCCCGATTTCCGCCGCAGGGGATTATCCCGCGAGCTGGTTCGTACACTCGCGTCCCGAATCAACGCGCAGGGAAGAGAGGCGTATGTTTTCAGCGCCAGTGAAGCGAATACACGATTTTATCAGCACTCAGGCTTCACGGTCTGCGCGGAATTTACGGAGTATATCAAGCCTTTTTAACACAGCGCTTGAAAGAGTATTTATACAGCCCAACACCATGGAGAGAATATGAAGAACTTATTTGAATTTAACGACAAAATCCGCTCCGCTGCCGACAAGGCGATGGCGCTGTGCCGCGAGCATTTTGAGGAGATCGAGCGGATCAAGGAGTATCAGCAGCAAAAGATGCTCAAGGCGTTTCAGGAATATCATGTCAGCGAGGCGATGTTTGCCGGCTCGACGGGCTACGGCTATGACGACCGCGGCAGGGACACGCTCGACAAGATTTACGCCTATGTTTTTGATGCTCAGGACGCCTTGGCGCGTCAGCATTTTTTGAGCGGCACCCATACATTGACCGTCGCCCTGTTCGGCGTACTGCGCCCGGGCGACGAGATGCTCAGCGTGACCGGCACGCCCTATGACACCATCCAGCCCGTGATCGGCATCACCGAATGCGCGGGCTCGCTGGTCGATTTCGGCATTAAATACAGCGAGGTCGCCCTGCTCCCCGACGGCACCGTTGACCTAGAGGGCGTCAAAAAGGCGGTAGCCGAAAAGAAGCCCAAGATGGTCTATATTCAGCGCAGTAAGGGCTACGCCCGACGCCCCTCGCTGAGAATTAAAGAGATCAAGGAGATCTGCGACGTCGTCAAGCCCCTGTCGCCCGATACCGTCATCATGCTCGACAACTGCTACGGCGAGTTCACCGAATACGAGTCGCCCATCTCGGTCGGAGTGGATTTGATGGCGGGCTCCATGATCAAGAATGCGGGCGGCGGCATCGCGCCCACAGGCGGCTATATCGCGGGCAGAGCCGATTTGGTCGAGCTGTGCTCCTATCGGCTCAGCACGCCCGGAACAGGCAGAGAGCTCGGCTGCACGCTCGGCACCCTGCGCGAGATGTACCTCGGCGCGTATCATGCCCCTGTCGCGACTGCCGAGGCGATCAAGACCGCTGTGTTCGCGTCGGCGCTCTTTGAGGTGCTTGGCTATGACGTTGAGCCGCATTATCAGAAGCGCCGCGGTGATATCATCGACGTGATCACTCTTGGCACTCCCGAAAAGCTCTGCG
>DNIP01000163.1 GCA_003499325.1 Oscillospiraceae bacterium | reverse complement strand
AGGAGAATGCGAGACAGCTCAGAGAATTAGGAGTGAGGAGTTAGGAGTTAGGAGTTCCGGTCACTCGCTTCGCTCGAACAATTCTATATAAAAATGACACGCTTGCGGTTCGTTAAATGAACCTGCAAGCGTGTTTTTTATTTGGTGAGTTTACTACGGAATGAATCCTTGCAATTTTTTTATTAATCAGGTGCGGACAACGTCCGCCATAAACTCCTAACTCCTCACTCCTAACTCCTCACTATAACTTGTTGATCCTTCCTCTGTTCTTCACCGCTCTGCGGATATCGAGGACGACGATGACAAGAGTGGAGATAATGACCAGAAGCAGGATCACGCCGACCGCCCATACCGCGGCGGGATTGACCGTCTTTTTCTCGACCGTGTTGACCTCGGCGGACGCGGAGCACGCTTCGACAAAGCGCTTCTGCATATAGACGTAGATATCGTCGTCGATATTGGAGAAGGTGTAGCATTTGTCGAGGTATTCCTGCGGCGGATTGAACAGCTCGCTCGAGAGCATATCCTCGTCGATCAGCTCGAGCGCGCCCGTGTTCGGCGTACCGTAGGCGATGTACTCCGAATTGGCGGCAGCGATCCGCGGCTCGCACATGAAGTTGATAAACAGCTCCGCGTTCTCCTTATTCTTGCAGGTCGCGGGGATGCACATCGCGTCGCTAAAGAGGTTGGAGCCCTCCTCGGGCAGGCAATAATCGAGCTTCTCGTTATTGAGCATCATAGTGTAGATATCACCCGCGTAGTAGGTGCAGATGCCGCTCTGGTTGCCCTCCATCTCGGTGAACACCTGATCCATGACGTACTTTTTGAGCACGGACTTCTGCTCGATCAGCTTGTCGGTCGCGCGGTCGATATCCTCACGCGTAAAGCTCTTCGCGCCCGGATCGATCGGCGGGTCGCACAGCTGCATCGCGATCGCCATCGCGTCACGCGAGTTGTTGAACATCAGGATGCCGTCGTCCTTATACTTGGGATCCCACAGATCCTTGAAGCCCGTGACGGAGCCTTCCTTGATCATATCGGTGTTGTAGCCGATCGCGACAAAGTTCCATGAATACGGCACGCTGTACTCATTGTCGGGGTCATACGCCATATTCTTGAAGCGCTCGTCGATATATTTGTAGTTCGGGATATTGCTGAAATCGATCTTGGCAAGCATGCCCTCTTCTCTCAGGCGGCTCACCATATAGTCGGACGGAATGATAACGTCGTAGGTGGAGTTGGAGTTGGTCAGGACGTTATACAGCTCTTCATTCGTCTCGAAGTTGGTATAATTGACCTTGATATGATAGGTCTTTTCGAATTCCTTAATCACGTCGATACCGCCGTCGTCACCGGGATCGATATACTCGCCCCAGTTATAGACGTTGACCTCGCCCTGAAAGCCGCCATCGGAAGCGGTGTCCTCCTCGCCCTCGCCGTCGGTTGCGGCGGAAGAGGTACACACAGAGAGCGACAGCATGCCGATCAGCATCAGCAGAACCAGAAGAATGGAACCATGTTTCCTCATCGTGCCGCCTCCTCGCTCTTTTTCCGCGTCGCGATATTCGAGATGATCAGCACAGCGATCACCACAACGAACATCAGCGCCGACAGCGCATTCGCCTTGGGATTGATGCGCTGGTGGGTCATGGTGTAGATCTGCACGGGCAGGGTCTGGAACCGTGAGCCGCGGGTAAAGTAGGTGATGACAAAATCATCCAGCGAGTAGGTGAAGCTGATCAGAAAGCCCGAGAAGATGCCGGGCATCAGCTCATGCAGCACCACCTTGAAGAACGCCTGTGCCGGCGAGCAGCCCAGATCAAGCGCCGCTTCATACAGAGAGGGATCCATCTGTCGGATACGCGGCGTGACGTTGAGGATGACATACGGCGTACAAAAGCCGATATGCGCCAGCAGTACCGTCCAGAAGCCCATCTCAAAGCCCATCATCACGCCCGCGAAGGTGAACAGGAGCATCAGCGACACACCCGTGACGATCTCGGGATTGATGATCGGGATATTGGACACATTTTGGATAGCGGAGCGCACCCCGCCCTTGAAGTTATAGATACCGATCGCCGCCGCGGTACCGAGGATGGTCGCGATCACGGAGGCGAGTACGGCGATGATCAGCGTATTATACAGGCTGTTCATGATCTGAGCGTCATTGAACAGCGCGGTGTACCACTTCATCGTAAAGCCCTTCCATACGCTCGTCTTGCCGTCGTTGAAGGAATAGGCGATCAGGTAGATGATCGGCAGATACAGAAACGCCATGATAATAGCGAAATAAATCTTGGAGCTGAGCTTTTTCATCCGTTCATCGCCTCCTTATCTCCGAATCGGTTCATAACAACGAGGAAGCCGAGAATGACGATCATCAGTACCACGGCGATCGCCGAGCCGGTGTTGTGGTCGCTCTGGAACACGCGCTCGATGACGTCGCCGATCATGAACTGGGTGCCGCCGAGATACTGGGCGACCAGGAAGGTCGACGCGGTGGGGACGAATACCATCGTCACGCCGGAGATGATGCCCGGTACGGACAGCGGGAAGATCACCTTGGTGAACACATGAAAGCCGCTGCAGCCCAGATCCTGAGCCGCCTCGATCAGCGAGGGATCGATCTTGCTCATCACGGCATGCAGGGGCAGGATCATGAACGGCAAAAACTCATAGACCATGCCGACGATCACCGCGCCGGAGTTACCGATCAGGGTGACGTCCACGCCGAAGAGATTCAACAGCATATCGAGGGGGCCGTAGTTTTGCAGAATCAGAACCCACGCGTAGATACGCAGCAGGAAGTTCATCCACATCGGCACCATCAAAAACATGATGATCGTACTCTGGGCGCGCTCGGAGCACCGCGAGATGGAATATGCCAGCGGATATGCCAGCACCAGACAGATCGCGGTGGAGATCAGCGCGATTCCCAGTGAATACAGGAATACCTCACTGTATACGGAGGCATTTTGGAACGGCTCCAGGGAAAACTGCCCTTGGTCGTTCGTAAACGCGAAGTAGATCACCATCAACAGCGGGACGATGGTGAATACCAGCATCCAGCCGAGATACGGGATAGCGGGGCGTTTTGACTTCATCGGCTTACACCTCGCTGATTTCGGCAAAGCCGAAATCGAAACAGAGCGGAACATAGGTGGCGACCTGTTCGTCGATATCGCTCTGCATGATCCACTTGCGCTCGTCGGACTCGAGGATGATCTCGTTGTGCTCACCCTTCCAGATGACCGACTCGATATACACCTCGTCAAGATGACCTACGCCGTCGCCGGCGATCGACAGCGCCTCGGGCGGCAGGACGATCTTGATCTTCTTGCCCTCCTCAAAGTAGGTGTCGGGGATGGTGACCTCAACGCCCTCGAGGAGGATGGTGGTAGTGTTATTTTCTTTATCAGAATAATGAACATCGGTAATGATGTCATTGGTGGGATTTTGGAACATTTTCTCCATGATATGGATGTTGTACGGATCGACGCGCATGCCGATGGTCTCGCCCACCTTCTGGGCGACGGTAGAGTGGATCAGCCACAGGCAGTTATTGCACCTGACGCTGATTTCGAAGTGCACGCCCTTGAAGATGACGCCCTCGACAACGCCGTTGAGCTTTGCCTGATCGGGCGCGACCACCTCAACGTCCTCGGGACGGATGACGACGTCCACGGGCTGATTTTTTGCAAAGCCCTTGTCCACGCAGTCGAGCTCAACGCCGAGCAGGCGCACCTTGCAGTCCTCGAGCATGACGCCGTTGATGATGTTCGCCTCGCCGATGAAGTCGGCGACAAAGGCGTTGGCGGGTTCATTATAGATATCCTCAGGCGTGCCGACCTGTGCGATCACGCCGTTGTTCATGACACAGACACGGTCGCTCATGGTCAGAGCTTCTTCCTGATCATGGGTGACGTAAACAAATGTCTTTTGGGTTTTTTGCTGAAGCTGTTTTAGCTCGATCTGCATATCCTTTCTCAGTTTCAAGTCGAGTGCGCCGAGCGGCTCATCCAACAATACGACCTTGGGGTCGCACACCAATGCGCGCGCGATCGCGACGCGCTGCTGCTGACCGCCCGAGAGCGATCGGACAGGGCGCTTTTCATAGCCCTTAAGGTCGACCACGGCGAGCATATGCTTGACCGTTTTCTCGATCTCCGCCTTCGGCAGCTTCTTGAGCTTTAAGCCGAACGCGACGTTATCAAACACGTTCAGATGCGGGAACAGCGCGTATTTCTGGAATACGGTGTTGACGCTGCGCTTGTGGGGCGGCACGTCGTTGACCTTTTCGCCCTCAAAATACACCTCACCGCTCTGGGGCGTTTCAAAGCCCGCGATGATGCGCAGGGTGGTCGTCTTACCGCAGCCCGAGGGTCCGAGCAGGGTAATGAACTCCTTGTCATAGATGTCGAGGCTGATATGATTCAATATCACCTCATTCGAGTACTTGAAATTGATATCCTTCAAGGATACGACAGAATTTTGCTTCAACTATCTAACCTCCTTGGTTTAGACCGCCGCGGCGGTTTTTCCGATTATCTCTGCCAAA